>JAFGKX010000062.1 GCA_016928375.1 Candidatus Omnitrophota bacterium
GCTTTAAATGGAGGTATTATAGCACTATCAATAGAGGACATTTCTAAATCGGTATAATAGGACATTATCATATCGGGATGACAGAAATTTTATAATCAACACGCGCCTTTTCCGGAAAAAACTACAAAAAAAGTCTTAAATAAAATATAAAAATCCAGGCCCAGGGTCCAGTGGTCTACATACTCCAAATCGTATTCCATCCATTTGTAAAAATCCACGCTGCTGCGCCCTTTTATCTGCCAAATGCATGTTAAGCCGGGGCGCATGCGAAGCCTCCTCCTTTGCCATCCTGCCAGCTTATCTGCCTCGTAATCCGGCAAAGGCCTGGGGCCTACCAGGCTCATATCGCCCTTTAATATATTATACATCTGAGGCAGTTCATCAAGGCTCATCCTTCTTAAAACAAGGCCTATTTTCGTAACGCGCGGGTCTTTGGTTATTTTAAATACAGGGCCGCTCATTTCATTAAATCTTTCCAACTCCTGTTTGTGCTGTTCAGCCTGCGAAACCATAGACCTGAATTTATATAAAGTAAATATTCGGCCGTTTAGGCCTGTTCTTTTCTGCGTGAATATGGCCGGGCCGCGGGTTTCCAGTTTGATAGCTGCGGTAATAAATAACAATAACGGAATACTTAGAATCAAAAGCGCCGAAGAAATCACAATGTCTATCAGCCTTTTTATGATCAGCTTAAGCCCAAATTTGGGGGATGACCTGAAAATAATAACCGGCATATCAAAAAACGTATCGATGTCCTGATGCGCTATTTTCATATGAAAAAAATCCGCGGCCAGCCACACCTCTACGCCGTGCTCTTCACACAGCAGCAACCCCTGCTCCATGTATTTTTCGTTATTTTTGTATCCTGTAAATAAAATATAATCCACGACTTTTTCTTTCAGGATCTTTCCCAGCCCGTTCAGGCCGTGATATAATTCCAGGCCCGCCTGTTGATTTTCGGATTCTTGTGTATTGTTTTCAAGGCTTACAAGCCCTACGATCTCCAGCCCATATTCCGGAACTTGGGTAATTTTTTTAATTATATCTTCAAAATCCTCCCGCCTGCCTACAAGCACAATATATTTTACGTTAAGTTTCTTCTGCCTGAAAAACTTTAAAAGTGCAATCTCCAGAAACTTTTTGGATGCAAGAAGAATACTGCCTATAATTCCAAAAGCGGCTAAAAATAACCTGCTTACCAGGTATATTTTAAAAATAAAAAATATAAATATCAGGCTTAAAACAGTAATCAGAAAGCTTCTTATTATAATCCAGCCTGTCAGATAGGCGGGTTTAAAACGAAGCGGGCCATAAGCGCCGGATGCATATAAGGACACCATTATGAAAGGGCAGGCTATCAAGAGCACCCATGAGTATTGATTAAAAGTCAGAACTAATTGCTCTATTCCCAGATAATGGTACATGGATAATTCTCTGCTTATGATAGCAACAATAAAAGAAATAACTATCAATGCGATATCCAGCGCCATATCCAGCCTTATAAAAAATTTTACTCTTTCTCTGAACATATCGATATCACCTTTTTTATTATTATAATAGGCGTTCTGTGCTTTTTACAAGGTTTTTTATATCAAAAAGCCTCCGGGCCTTTTCTGCCGCGTTTTTGCCTATTACTGCCATAGCCTGCGTATTATCTATCAATCTGATTATTGCCGAGGCTAAATCTTCCGGGCTATCCGGCTTTATTATTACTCCGTCTATGCCATTATTTATAATTTCATTCACCGCGCCCATGGCAGTTGATATAACCGGTTTTGCGCAGGCCATTGCCTCTATTATATCCCTGCCGAACGGCTCAGGCCTGTTTGAGCAATGCGTTATAATATCCGACGCAGCGTATATCCGCTCAACGTCGTTTTTAAAACCCAGAAACAAAACCTTATTTTTTAATTTAAGGCTGCCGGTTATTTTTTTTAATTTTTCTTCATAGGCATCAAATCCAAAAAGCGCGCCGCCGACAATTAAAAAAGAAACATCATCCCTTTTACCACATATAATACCTGCGGCATTTATAAAAACCTCCTGCCCTTTCCACGGTTCAAGCCTTCCTACAATAGAGACTATTTTTTTTCCGGAAAGGCCCAGCTGCTCTTTTAAGCCGTTGTTTACGCCCGGGTTAAATTTTTTTATATCGATACCGTTATATATAACCACTGCCTTTGTCGCGGCGCCGCCTGATTTTATAAAATATTGCCTTGCGATGTCAGAGACGCAGACGATTTGATCCGCCATATGCGTAAGCATAATAACCAGCTTTATTATCCATGTTGGATAAAATTCTTTTGTCAGGCAATCGTGGAGCTGCCACACTATTCTGCGTTTTGTATTTTTGGCTGCGATAGCCGCATATAACGCGCTTTTTATGGAATTTATATAAACAACGTCTATATTTTTTTCAATAATGATACCCTTGAATCTTTTTGTCAGAACCGGCAGGCAGGCGGTTGATTTTATGAAAGCGCTTATTTTATTGGATGAGCCTGGGTCCCTGTTTAATTTTCTTAAAAAACCCGGTAGTTTCAAAATTATTACATCTACGCCGATTTTTTCAAATTCATATTCCAGGGGGCCTTTGTCCCCAAGGCACACCAAGGGGTTAAAATTATTCTTATCGAGATTTTTTACAATCTCTAATAAAGATATTTCCCCTCCGCCCAATTCGGCGTGATGGCCGGTAAATAATATATTTTTCATACGATTTTATAAATCTTTACGCTCAAAAATCCGCTCTTTTCGTATATTAATTTATGCGGCAGGGCGCGCAGTATTTTTTCCGCTCTTTTAGTTGCGAGCGCAGCATTTTCGGGTTTATCTTTTCTCTCGAAAATAAAAATATACCTATCCTGCGTTTTTGCATATTCGGCGGCGCGGGCACTGAATATATCTATATACTGCCTCGCTCCCCATGCTTTTTGAATAAACTTATTCGCCTCATTATCGCAAATAATATAACTTTTATCCGCGGTGTTATTAACCAAGGCAACTCTGACCTCGTTGTTTTCACTGAGGTATTCCTGGTGTACATGGCTTGTATATATGCTGCCGGTAAAAACAGCCGCTATCAATATAAATACAAATATCTTAAAACTCTTCCTTTTCAGCAGCCCGGATATGGCAACTGTATAGCATAACAGGAAAAACGGTATAATGGGTAATATCAGGCGCTGAGACATTATAAGGTATTGTATAGCATTCTTTACGCCTGGACAATGCACAATGCCTACACCCTGATGAAAATAATGAAGGCTTATAAGCACCAAAAATACAGGCGCTGTTAGGGCCGCGGATGTTTTTCCGGGATTATTTTTTCCCGGTAAAAACAATGTTATCAGCATAAACGGATATATAAAAAGAAGTGACATAAGATAAATTGTTATGTTTTTACCGATATGCGCCATGGCAAATTTCATGCCTGCCGAAAAATAAGGGCTGGCAGTTATTGCGCCGTAATAATTGTAATTATACCATGCTATAAAAATAAAAAATGGGGCCATCCCATATAAAAGATTTAATACTTTTAAATTTTTATCCTTTATGGAAAAATACAAAGAAGCGGCGAGCAGTATTCCCGCGATGATTACATTCGTATATTTTATCAGGCATAAATATCCTAAAAGTATGCCCGCGATAAACAGGCTCTTTTTGCTGTTTTTAAGATAAAAATAAAAAGCTATTGTAATAAATGACGCGCATGCCATATCGGGCATTAGGGTCCTCGCGTATATAAGAAAACCCGGATAAAAAAGGTATAACAAGGCCAAGTATGGGCTTATATTATATTTTTTAAGCAGCTTATAGAAAAACATATAGGCCAGAATATGCAGCAGAGGGTTCAGTAAAAAAAGGGATTTCCAGCCTATGAAAGTAAACGGCAAAAGCAAAAGCGGCATTCCTATAGGGTACTGATTGACGTAACCTTTTACCATTTTTAAGATAAAATGCGCCTGGGCGGGGTTTTCATAGATAATTTTTCCGCTTTTAAGATTATAGGCAAAATCAAAATAGCTCGCCTCGTCCATTACGGTATACATAGGCGGATAAAAATAAACGTACAGCGATATAAAAATAACTGCGAAAGCGATTATAAATATTGTTTGTTTTTTAGACAACTTCATTTTTTTATTCCCAATTTTAAAAAAACCAACGGGCGCAGGATATCCCACCATCCTATAATAGGCTTCATTTTTGTATAGCCTGATTTATCTGAAGGATAAATTTTCGAAACAGGCGCCTCTTTTACTTTATACCCCAACTCTATCGCTTTGTACAGTATATAAGGCTCAAGGGCGTAATGATCAAGCCAGCCCTGGTCAAGGTTTATCCTTTTGTCTTTAAAAATAGAAAGCCTGATTGCGCGAAAACCATTTGTGCTGTCTGTAATTTTTTTCCCCGTAAAAACGGATAAAATTACAGGGTGCATAAACTGTGTGGATATGCGCCTATGCAGCGGCATATTGCCGCATTCTGCGCCCGGCAAATAGCGCGAACCCTGAACCACATCAAACCCTTCGTTTCTGATAGGGTTTATGAGCAGGGGGATTTGCTTTGGCCTGTCCTTGTTGTTACCGGCCATTATAACCAAAATATCATAATTATTTTCTATGGCATAAGATATAACGGTCCTTATGGCAGCGCCCGCGCCGCGGCGGTGTTTATGGCTTAAGACGCGGATTCCTTCTCTTTGAGCTATCTGTTTTAAATTATCCGTTGAACCGTCATCCATAATTATAAAATCTATATTATCGCTGATGCCGGAATTTTTAAAACGCGCAATAACATCCTGTATTCTTTTTTCTTCATTAAATACTATCGAGGCGGTTAATATTTTCATAAATTTTATGCGTATATATCGATAATGTCTTTGTATATCTTGGCGTATTTTTTATCTCTTATGTCAGCTATTTTTTTCGCCGGGTTTCCCGCCACAACGGAAAAAGCATTTGTGTCTTTGGTCAGGCAGCTTCCCGCGCCTATTATTGTAGCTTCGGCTATTTTTATTCCGGGGCATATAATAGCCCCAGCTCCTATAGAAACATTGTCGCCAACTTTGGTTTCTTCGCATTTCCAACTGCTGGATATGGCCTTGACAGCAGTTGGATATTTGTCATTGGTAAATACGACATGCGGGCCTATAAAAACATAATTGCCTATAATGATATTTTCCGGTATAAATACGAATGCCTGTATCCTGCAGTTTTCGCCGATTTTCGCGTTCTTTTTTATTTCGCAATAACTTCCTATCTGGGTGTTATTTCCGATTTTGCAGCCATAAATATTACAATAGTGCCATATCTTTACGTTTTTTCCGATATCGGCGTTTGTTATGATAGATTTTTCCGATATAAAAGAATTATCCGCCATAAAAGCCTCCTTGGCTTAATAATTTATTTTAACTGGCGCGCCTTTTTTCATAATAGATTCCTGCGCAGCCTTCAATACCTTTGTGACATTCAAGGCAAATTTACCGCCTGCTAAGGCAGGCTGTTTTTTCTCCGCGATGCAGCTTAAGAAATACAGGTTCTGCTGTTTAAGCGGCTCCCGGGGCTTGATTTTCGGGATAATCACTTTCCCTTCTTTCGCGAGAAGCTGAAATTCCCTGAATGTCCCGTAATACCTGCTTGTTTTTTCCACGTGTTTATTGTAAAGGCTTATTGGTTTTTTATGCTCAAGGTCATTCCACACCAGCATTTTCTTATTGCCTATTATTGTTATATCTCTGGTCTTTTTTGGGTCCAGCCAGCTTACGTGGATATTCGCAATAACATTACGCGGATATTCAAGCGTTACAAATGCCATATCTTGACGATGCTTAGACAAATAACTTGCTCCATATGCAGACACCAACCTTGGCATGGAATTTAAAAGATAATTAAAAATAGAAATATCATGCGGGGCCAGGTCCCATAACGCGTTTATGTCATAACGAAACGGGCCCAGGTTAGTTCTTTCCGAATGCATATATTCCACCTTGCCAAGCCTGCCGCCTTCTAAATATTCTTTTATTTTGTTTATTCCTTTATTAAATAAAAAAACATAACCCGTCATTAAGACAAGTTTATTTTTTCGCGCTTGTTTATTCAGGCGCACGCATTCTTCTGTTTTTAAAGCAAGCGGTTTTTCGCATAAAACATGCTTACCTTTTAAAAGCGCCTGCATCGCGATTTTATAATGCATAATCGTCGGCGTGGCTATGCAGACCGCGTCGATTTTGGGATTATTCAAGATGTCACGATAATCCTGCGTAACAAGTGCTCTTGGATATGTGTTTTTTATTACCCTTAACCTGTCAGCGTTCAAATCGCATATCATCAGAACGCGAGAACTTTTAAGGCGTGAAAATACCCTTACATGGTTAGCGCCCCATTCTCCGCTGCCGATGATTCCGATGTTTATCATTAAGCACCCCTTTGGTCTTCTTTGTAAAGCTCCTCATATACTTTATATGTGCTTTCCGCGCATTTTTTCCAGGTATATTTCGCTGCCGCGGAAAGCCCGTTTTGAATCAGTTTTTCTCTTGCAGATTGGTCATTAAAACAATTTTCTATTGCGGCAATAAGCGCTTCTTTATTCTTCGGGTCAAAGAATACGGCTGAATCTTTGGCTATTTCTTTAAACGGCGGTATATCGGAACAGGCAACCGGCAGCCCGCAGCTTAAGGCCTCAATAATAGGCAGGCCAAACCCTTCGCAAAACGAAGGATACGCCAGGCTGCCTGCGCAGTTATATATCTCGACTATTTTTCTGGTATCCGCAAGGTCTATGAACGGAAAGTGCCTAATTTGTCCGGCTAAATTATTATTTTTGATATAGCTTGCCTGTTTTTTGTTAAAAGGCCCTATTTTTACAAACTGCCAGTCTTTTTTCTCGGGTAAAATTTCCAGTATAAGCTCAATATTTTTTCTGTGATAAGAACTGCCTATATGCAGAATGGATTTCTCGCTGATATTATATTTTCTCCTTAGCGCCTCTTTATTTTCAAGGGGCCTGAAATCGCTGCTTATTCCGTAAGGTATTACGGTTATTTTATTTTTCTGCCCTTTTCCAAAAATTTTGATAACTGTTTGTTTGGTAAATTCCGAAGCTGTAATAATCCTTTTTGCGCTTGGCAGTAATTTTACATTATGCCAATAGCGCATCCTGCCTATTGCGGAAACACCCCGCGGATAAATTATTGGTATGAGGTCATGGCATGTAACAACGGTTTTAGCCGCATCAAGGCCTTTTAAAAGCCCGCAGTAGCTGTGATCTGCAATGTGGTTTACATCGCCTTGATTTTTTGACGCTGTTTTAGGATATATGATTTCTTTGCTTATATAATGTTTAAAAACCGGGAAATTTTCACCGCGTATCGCGAAACCTTCAACATTGGGCGGCATGTTCCCTAATAGTTCTTTTGCGTAAATATGCATGCTGGGATTATTCTCGCATTCCAGGTTCTTAAATATTTTTATCTTCATACAGTTTTCTTCTTGCTTTATATTCCTGCCAGATATAATACGGCCCTCTCAAAAAAGACACTGTGAGCCCTGCGGTTCCGTCCCTAAACCCCTGCCATTGCAGATAATACAGGATAAAAAAACGTATTGATTTATAAATAGTGCGGAAAAAATCGAATCTGTTTATAGAACAGGATCTTTCAGCGTCTTTTTGCGTATAATATTTTGTCTTTTCGAAAAATTCATTTACATTATTGTAATTATAATGCAGGTATGGGTTTTTTAAATGGTTCCATTCGCCTTTAGACAGCATTTCCTCATGCTCGGATTTTACCTCATACCACGCATAGCCTTTCCTGAACAGCTGTTTTCTGTAAGTGTGCCTGCCTACCCCATATTTTATTTCCCTGCCGAACATAAAAAGCCGGGCCTTACAGTAAAAACCATCATAACCACAACCATCCTGCTTCAAGACATTCAGAATTTCTTCTTTCAGCCCTTCCGTTATTACTTCATCACTATCTAAGCGCATAATCCAATCTGATATTGCCGCTTCTATGCCAAAATTTACATTCGCAAATATGTAATCATGCCTCTGTATAATTTTAACTTTAGGGGATTTTCTGCAAATCTCAACAGTGCCATCATCACTGAACATATCCACAATTATAATTTCATCTGCCCAGGCAAGGCTTTCGAGGCAGTTTTTTATTTTGTCCGCCGCATTATAAACGGGTATTACTATTGATATAGTTTTTCTGTTTTTCATTTTTATCCAATAATTATTCTTTCACAAATATTGCTTCTATTTCATCGCCGAAATTAAAGAATCCTGCAGTTTTGCCGATTATTTTCTTTATAAACCCTCTTAAACCTAAAGACGGCGGCTCAACCATACCTGTAGATTTTATAGACTTAAGTTTGAAGCCGCCGCATTTCAATATAATATACAGCAGTGTCTTTTTATCGAAATGCCAGGCATGCTGCTGAGGAAACCATCCTATCCAGCGATTCCCCATTATTTTTGCGATAAGCCCGTTATGATAAGGCACAAAAACAAAAAATGTCCCGCCCCGCTTAAGAATCCTTTTGATTTCACAGATCGTAGAATCCAGTTCAATGATATGTTCCAGGGAGTGATTACAGACTATCGCGTCAAAAGAACTGTTCTCGAATTTGCATTCAGAAACATCCCCGAGTTTTATGCTTCTGCCAAGACCAATGCCTTTTTTAACTGCAGCAGGGTTTATGTCGCATCCTGTCACATGAAATCCGGCAGTTCGCAGCTCTTCCGCCAGGTTGCCGGTAAAACAGCCTATATCAAGAATACTGCTGCCGGATTTACATAGCGCAGATATTTCCCTGGTTAAAGCTTTTGACCATAGGTCACGGATAATATTTTCATCAATTGTATCCTGCAAACATTCTATTTTCGCGGGAATGGGGTAAGTGCGTATAAGGCCGCATTCCCGGCATTTTATGATCTCAAAAAAATAATTTTTTACACCCTGACGGCTGTATGTGCCCCTTTTAACCGGTATGTAGCTGCAAGCACCGCAAATACACTTTTTTGAATAATTACGCGTATATTCCACACCGGCTGATATTATTTGTTGAAAAGACGTACGCATGCCGATAAAAGCCGCTTCTACTTTTTCTTTGTTTATAGCCGTTGCATTTTTTGCCGACCATTTAAGTAATTTCAATGAATCAAATAACAAAAATATCAGGTTTAAAATGAAAAATTGCGCAATACCCTTGTGTTTTAAAAAATAATGGCTGCGGCTTGCGTAATAAACACCTGTTAAATTTAAGGCTGTTTTACCTTTTTGGGTTGCGCCATAATAATGGGTTACCTGCGCGCGCGGATTATAATACACTGAAAAACCCGCTTTTTGTAATCTCTCGCACATATCCGCATCTTCATAAAATATAAAAAAGGCTTCGTCCAAATAACCGGTTTTCGCCAGGGCCTTTGAACGAAACAGCAGGCAGGAGCCATTCAGCCAACCAGTTTTGACGGGAGTTTGCGCCGCGTTTGGCGATGTTAGTGAATTTTTTTTAACTGCTTTGCGTATTTCCGAAGTAACCGACAGAAAATCAAACGCGGATTGCTGTAAAGACCCGTCGGCAAACAGAAGCTTTGGGCCTGATGCGCCAATATTCTTGTCTGTATCCATAAAATCAATAAGTTTATTTATGGCACCGTTTAATATAAGCGTGTCCTCGTTTAAAATCAGCTTATATTTTGCCTGGGTATTTTTCAGCACCTTGTTGTGGTTTTCGGCAAAGCCTTCTCTTTTGATATTGTTTATAAGCTTTACCTGCGGAAAATTTTCCCTGAGCA
>JAFGKX010000063.1 GCA_016928375.1 Candidatus Omnitrophota bacterium
ATTTTTTATTGAAAACTTTATTATATTTTTTATATATCTTTATAAATTGTATTGATTAAGTATAGCACAAAAATATCTGAAGGTCAATCAAATAGATTATTTTATTACGAATTGATTAATGCTACGGCTTTTTTATCGTCGTTGGTGGATATTATACCTATTATCTTACTGCCGTCCGCTGTAGTGCCATATATATATTTTATGTCTATATCAGCATCCCCAAGCCTCTTTGCAACCGGAGAAAGCGTGCCCGGGGCATTTTCGAATTCTACCTCCAGGGCATCGGATTCAACAACTTCATATTCCATGCCTTCCAAAATTCTTTTAGCTTTTGCTGGGTCTGCCACCACTATCATAAAACGGGCTTCTTCAGTCAATGCGGAAGCGCATAAATGCGAGATGTTTAATCCAGCCGCGCTTAAGGCAGTGGATATTTTATTAAGCGTGCCTACTTCATTCGGAGTCACAACTATCAACTGTTTTACTATCTTTGCCTTTGCCATATTACACCTCCAAATTTTTTGCAGAAAACTTTGTCCCGCGCTTCGACAAGCTCAGCGTGGTTCGAAGCGTGGTGAGCGCAGTCGAACCGAGCGCTATTAAAGTCCCTGCCTTGCCGGCAGGCAGGCGAGCAAGTGCGAGGACTTATTACTGGCGAGGGGCCATTTAAAATTTATAACTCAAATCCACATTCACAGCGCTTTCATCAAAGAAGCGCCCTTCGATACCTGCGGTTATATTTTCTCCAAATATAAAATCTGCTCCTGCTGCCATACCCACTCTGTCAACGGAACCGGCCATTTTTCTTTTATCTATCTGGCTTGTTGTGCGCGTTAATGTTACCTTAGAATATTTTACTGCTGCGTAAGGGTAAAACCAGCCAAATTTTCGTGCGCATATAAGCGAAGTTTGCCAATCATCCATGCATATTTCATTTTTTACACCGTTTACATGCCGAGGGTCCGGGTGAACGCTTATATGCTGAAAACCCCATATAATATCAGCGCCTAACACAGTATCTGCTCGTTGCGAATCCGTTAATTTAACCCTGAATCCGTAACCGCCGGCAAATGCCGTATTATAATTTATTGCATCCGCGTCAAATGCCGCAAATTCTATATCGCCGCACCCTAACCTAAAATCCAGAGTAAACCAGCTAACGGGCGCAAACGACAGGGTGCTGAAATATTGCCGGCTCCGGACTTTTCCTTTTGGCCGTTTCATTTCCTTTTTAAGCAGGAAATTTACCTCAGCGCCCAGTTTCCATTCACCTTTGCGTGGAAAAATTACTCCGTCGGTAGGCATCGCATAAGAAATACTCGTCGTAGATAAAAATAAAACCACCAAAAAGGTTATCGTTGTCGCAGGCTTCATCTTTTAAGCAGCTTATACATATTTTTCTTGTACGCTTCCACGCCGGGCTGATCGAACGGATTTATCTTCAACAAATAGGCTGATACAGCAACCGCTATTTCAAAGAAATAATATATCTGGCCCAGATAATAATCGGATATCTCGGGGATAGATATGCTCATATTCGGCACGCCTCCCTCGGTGTGCGCCTGGGCAGTGCCTTTATAAGCCATTTCATTCACATAATCCATGTCCTTACCTGCGATATAATCCAATCCATCTATATTCTCATCAAGCTTCGGGATCTTTATTCTTTCCGAAGGCTTATCCACAACCATAAACGTCTCAAATATATTTCTTTTACCCTGCTGAATAAGCTGGCCTATCGAATGCAGGTCAGTAGTAAAATCAGCCGTAGCGGCAAAGATACCTTTTCCATCTTTGCCCTCGCTTTCCGCAAACAGCTGCTTCCACCATTCCAGGATAAAATGCAGCGACGGATGAAACCCTGATAATATTTCTATATCCTTGCCGTTTCTGTACAGCAGATTACGTATAGCGGCGTATTTATACGCGATATTCTCCTGAACATCGCAGGAAAAAATATAATCTTCCATGTCGGATACGCCTTTTAAAACCCTTGCGATATCTATGCCGGCACACGCCATAGGAAAAAGCCCTACCGGGCTAAGCACAGAAAATCTTCCCCCTACATCATCAGGTATAACAAATGTTTTAAAGCCCTCTTTCTGCGCCATCTGCCTAAGGGCGCCCTTTTGCCTGTCTGTCGTGCATATTATCCGTTCTGACAGGCCATTAGCGCCGTATTTCTTTTTCATAAAATCGTATATGACCCTGAAACTTATGGCAGGTTCTATGGTTGTGCCGGATTTTGATATAACATTTACATATATTTCTTTTTCCGGCTCTATTTTATTTAATATATCGCTTATATAATCCGAACTTAAATTATTGCCGCAGAAATATACACTGCCTGATGCCGATAAAAAATCTATAGCTGCCCTGGACCCAAGATACGAGCCGCCTATGCCTATGCACAGCAAAATTCCTTTCTTTTTCCTTACTACGGAAGATACGTCTTTTATCGAAGATATTACATTTTTATCGGTACCTGAGCCGAGATGAAGCCAGCCCAGAAATTCATTGCCGAGCCCGGCCTTCTGCCGGATTTTGCTATCCGCATCTTTAATTTCGGGCAAAATAGCGTTTATTTTATCCTGGCTCAAAAACGGCAGGATATTATCCGTTTTCAGGCTTATCATGCGTTTTTATCCTTTCTCTTTTTTAGATTCATCTCATAAACCCCGAACTAAAACCGCCAAAAGCCGCATCTCTACGGCAATAAGCAGCGTTTCTGCTCCTTACTTTCGCTATCAAGCTAATAATTGCCGCAGCAATCAAAGAAATCAATGTCAGGTTAAATAGCAGCAAACGATGCGGTATGGGGTCTGTATATTTTATCCTTGCCAGGTTAACGCCGCTTTCTTTCGCTATAAGCCGCGAAATAGAACCTACGCCCAGCACCAGCCCTTTGCTTAATTTACCCTGTTTGAATTCCGGTATCATGACCTCGTCTATGATATGGCTTGCGATAATCTCCGGCACGGCGTTTTGCAATTCGTACCCGATCTCTATTTTTATCGTCCTGTCATTCGCAACCAAAATTACAAGGACGCTGTTATTTTTTATCTGCCGGCCTGTGTTCCA
The DNA here is from genome assembly GCA_016928375.1 of Candidatus Omnitrophota bacterium. Classification (GTDB taxonomy): domain Bacteria; phylum Omnitrophota; class Gorgyraeia; order JABMRG01; family JAFGKX01; genus JAFGKX01. The sequence goes on from JAFGKX010000063.1 coordinate 3,082, forward strand.
TTTTTCGAACATTTTCGCGGTATATTCCTCGATATTCATCGGTTTTATCGATGGAACAGTAACCACCACAATTTCTGCCGATGTCTTCATCCGCAGTTCACACACCTGGCGCTCTATCAGCATTTTGTCTCTGCCTGAAATAATCCGCGCAAAATCATTCACGTAATCGTAATATTCCGGGATTTGAACCTCCGCGTAAACACAAGCGCTTGTCGCGAATATAAACGCGTATAAAAATAATAAAATTATCCTTTTCAGGTTCAGCTCCCGATTTGTTCGGACAATGCGGCCAGTTTCTCTATTTCA
>JAFGKX010000064.1 GCA_016928375.1 Candidatus Omnitrophota bacterium
AGACCCAGCCCCACTACCACAAGGCCCATAACTGTACCGCTTGAAAATGCTATACGCAGGCCGCTGTTCAATGACTTGCTTGCCGCATATGCTGTGCGGGTGCTGGATGCGGTAGCTACCTTCATGCCTATAAACCCGGACAAACCCGAAAAAAGGCCTCCTGTAAGAAATGCGAAAGGGACAAAAATCACAAGGTAACCTTTGTGGACCAACCAGACGAGTAGAAAAAATACAAGGATGAAAAATATAGCGACTACCGAATATTGCCTTTTTATATAAGCGTTAGCACCCTCTTTGACCCATTTGGCAATTTCCTTCATTTTATCTGTGCCTTCAGGCTGACGCATAATATAAAAAATTAGCCACCCGCTAAACAACAATGCAATTATTGATCCGCATGGCGCAAGCCATAATAGACTCATAAATGCTCCTTTCTTACTATTATATGCTCCGATTTAATTTTTTTAGGCAGGTTGATATATCCTTGTATCGTATTTTTGTTGTAAACAGGTGTGTGCCCGGGGATATACCGGGTTGCTGCAGCAAGTAGCAGTCCGGCAGCTATGCATATTTTTGGGCAATCGCTGTCAAGGATATTGAAAATTCGTTCCGCGCAATTATGCTTCCTGCCGTATAGAGAGAAATCGGAAAAATTACTTTTAATATTTTCCTCTTTCGGATGTATTATATCTTTTTTATGCCATAGAGAACGTCTCTTTGCGAAGCGATACCTACCAGTTTACCTTTGTGCACTATCGGAAGATGTCTAAATTTTGCCTTGCATAAAATCTGATATATGCTATCCAGGCCCTTTTCAAAGTCTGCTGTAACCACATCCGTAGTCATGAAATTTTTGGCTTTTAATTTCTGCGGATTTAAGTCTTTTGCAACGACACGCCTTGTAATATCGCGTTCGCTTATGATCCCTACAACCCTTTCTCCTTTCACGATTACTACTGCACCTATATTATGCCTTTCCATCAATTTCGCTATCATATTGGCTGTGTCGTTCATCCCTGCTACGATTACTCCTCTTACGATACTCATACTGAACGCTCTTTTTTTCTCCATACTCCGCTCTCCTTCTTTACTATTCTCTTATCTCCAGTATTTAAATACGCATATAATACGAAGTTGTTATGTGCCCGTGCTTTCCTGGTAAATATCTGTTTTTGAAGGTGTTTTTTATTTATATGTTATTATCCGTACCTAATATACACCATATTTATACCTTAGTCAAGTGCGTCTGAAAAAGCTATAAAACATATTTGACTATCGCTTTATTGCGTAATAAAATAGCATCATGAAAAGAGTTATCTGCCTTTTAGGTTTTCTTTTGCTTTTTACAACTGTTAATACCGTAAAGGCTGCCGAACGCTTGTCCCTCGCCTCTACACGACTTTACGAAGAAACTCTCGATAACGGCTTGACCTATATTGTTGACGAAAGACCGGGCACCGGCGTTCTGTCGGTAAATATAAGGGTTGATAAAGGCAGCGCTGATGAAGGTTCATTGCTCGGGTACGGGATTACGCATTTAATAGAACATATGACTTTTAAAGATGCCCTAAACTATGAAAACGGTGGGGTGCTCAAAGCGGTAAAATCTATTGGAGGCTCTATAAATGCCACCACATCACAGGATACAACATGTTTTTTTATAACCTGCCCTTCAGAACATATAAAAAGGGCTCTGGATATTTTGATAAATATGGTATTTAGCGCTACTTTTCCGCCGGAGGAATTGGAGAATGAAAAAAAAGTAATCCTAAAAGAAATGCTTTTAAACGAAGATAAGCCCGACAGGCAATTGCTAAGGCTTCTATGGAAAACTGCTTATAGGATACACCCTTACAGACATCCTATTATTGGTTACCCTGAATTGTTCAAGTCGGTTAAAACAGACGATGTTACACGTTATTATAAAAAAACTTTTGTCCCTAACAATGTGACTATAGCTATTGTCGGGGATGTAAAAAAAGATGAAATCTCGCCGCTTATAAAAGACATTTTTCAAAAAATACCGGAGCCGGATTACGAAACGGTCACCTTGCCTGAAGAACCTCCGCAGATAAATGCAAGGTACAATACCGAAAAAACCTATCTTGAACTCGCCCGTATCGCATTTGGTTTCCATTCAACATCTTCCTTAGACAATGATGTATATGCCATGGACCTTTTGGCCACGATCTTAGCACAAGGAGACGATTCAAGATTGCATCGTAGGCTGGTTAAAGAAACGGAACTAGCCCACTCGGTCTACGCGTTCAACGATACTCCAAGATATAAAGGATTGTTTGTCGTAACCTGTGTTCTGGACCCTAAAAATATCGAGCAGGTGAAAAATATAGTCCTCGAAGAGTTAAGCTCGATAAAACAGGATTTTCCGTCACACGATGAAATCGAAAGGGCTAAAAAGATAATTCTGAGCAGATTTATTTATTCAAATGAGTCAACAGCTTATGTCGCTGCTGCGCTAACCGCCAATAAACAGCTAACGGGAGACGTAAACTTCCAAAAAAAATACATGAAAAAAATCAATAGCGTAGATCCTGGCCAAATAACCGAAGTAGCTAACAGATATTTCAGCGATGAAAAATTGAATTTCGTGCAATTGCTGCCTGAAAACGTTAAAACACAAATGGAAACAGACGAAGTTAAGCCTGTTATACCCGGCATTGACACCTCTAAAAAAATAGAACTGGGTAACGGGATAAGGTTGGTGCTTATAAAAAACTCTACCACGCCGTCGGTTTATATCACGGCTATATTTTTGGGCGGCTTTAGAACGGAATCGTATGCCAATAACGGTATTTCGAACATTACCTCCCGCCTGTTGCTAAAGGGGACATTATCAAAAAATGAATCACAGATAAAACCCGCTTTTGAGCGAAGAGGCGGCTTAATAGATTCCTTCTGTTTACCGGACGGTTTTGGTATAACCGCGCAGGTATTGCAAGACGACTTTGATTTTGCATTTGACACAATAGGAGATATACTGCGCAATTCCATATTCCCTCAGGATGAGTTGGATAAAGTTAAGAGGCTTGTATTGACAGATATAAAGCTTAATGGTGAAAATATTTTCGCTAAAGGTTCGGAAAAGCTTTCGGAGAGTCTCTATGTAAATCATCCATATGCAATGAGTAAGCTCGGAAGTGAAAAAAGCGTAAATTCTATCACGCGGAATGATATATTGCATTTTTATGAAAAATTTTGTGTGCCTCAAAACATGGTAATAGCGGTCTGCGGAGATTTTACCCCTGAAGTGCTGCAAACTAATCTGAAAAAGAAATACGGTGTTTTTAATAAGGTAAAAAATGCGGTTACCATAAATCCAAAGCCTGTTTTGCCCCTTGCATCTGACGAGAAGAGCGAAATTTACATGAATAAAAAAGAAGCCTTGATTCTGGTGGGCTATTTAGGCGTAACGTTTAAAGACAAGGACCGGTTCGTTCTGGATGTGCTGGCATCCATCATGTCTGGACGCAGCGGGAGGTTATTCCAGAATATAAGAAATTATAGAAGCTTATCCTATACACAGAATTTTTTCCATAATTCAGGTTTCGACCGCGGTAAGTTTGGCATATATGTGGCGTGTTCACCGGAAAATGCTGACGGCGCAAGTGAGGCCATTATGTCAGAATTAGAAAAATTGAAGAAAGGTGGCGTAACAGATGAAGAGGTTGAGCAGGCAAAAACCGAACTTATTTCCCAATATAGGGTATCAATGCAAACAAACGGTTTTGTATCATTGCGTTCTGCTATTTGCGAACTGTACGGAGGTGGTTTTCAGCAGATATTTGACTATGAAAAAACTATAAAAAATGTAACAAAGGCTGCCGTTGACATGTTTATTGATAAATATATATCGCAAGTTAAATATGCCCTTGTAAAAGTCGTACCTGATGAACATAAAAAGTGTAGCCCCGCAAACTAAAGACCGATGTTTCTTCCCCGAAGCAGAAATCACTTTTACCTTCGCATTCTGCGGAGGGGATTAATCCCCGTCATCCGCTGAAAACTATGTTTAATATGTCATGCCTTCCGATAACCCCTATAAGTTTCTTACCGCCGTACACCGGTAATGTATGTACGTTTTGACGGTGCATAAGGGCAATTACTTTCTCTATTTTAGCATCCGCTTGTATCTTTGTCACATTTCGTCTAACTACTTTAGCCAGCGGTAATGTAGCTATACTATCCAGTGCCTCCTTTCTATGCCCGTGTTTCGACATAGCTTTATCCAAAAAACGTAAGAGATCCGTGGTTGTTATAATACCGGTCAGCGAATTCCCGTCATTTGCCTTGACTACCAAAAGCCCGTTAATCCTGAATCTAAGCAGTATATGAGCTGCCTGTCCTACAGTGGCGTTTTCTTTCAATTTAATTAGATCTTCGGACATAATATCTTTTAACGACACCTTTAACATAATTCACTCCTCCGTATTATTATTCTTCCTCAAACCATGATTTTATTATAACTTTTTTATCTTTAGTCGCCGATGCTTCCTTAAGCGACTGCAGTATAGCTTCTATCTCCGCTATTTTGTTCTTAACGACTTTCATATCTTCCGCGTCTTCTTCTGTTATGCCATTCAGTTTTTGGATCTTTAGCCCAAGTTCTTCTGCGCTCTTATTTGTAACTTCTACCAGGGAATCAACGACTGTCTTGCTAAGCTTATTAGCGGCAATCTTAGTCAACATAAGTTCAGTCATGGAAGTTTTTAAATCATCCACTTTATTCTGGACCCTTTTGGTGGCGCTATATAGTGTTTCCGCAGAAGACCTGGCGCCGATTTCGCTTCTCACACCTTCTACTTCCTCCATGGTTTCTTTCGCTTTACTTCTCACCTTTTCAATCTTTCCGAAAAGCGTGTCTTGAGTAGATAGGTCACTTGCCTGCCCTATTTTACCAAATAAGGTATTTGCAGTGTCAGAATCCGTAACAGAACCTATTAGCTGTGCGTAACCGTCGATCCTGTTAATCCTGCCGAATATAGTCTCGTCGGTTGTGGCGTCATCTTCCGAACCGAGAATACCGGTCAACGCTTCCAGTTCTTGATCAATTGTCTCTATGGTCAGATCTTGCAAATCTTCTATCGCCTCCTGCAGGGCCTCCGTAGAAACATCCGCTAAATATTCGGATATATGGTTGGACAAGAAATCAATCATTTGATATAAAGACGGGGTCCCTCCGTCGCTTGGCTGCCATGCCGCGTCGGTAAGCGAACCTATGACACCATTCATGTCGTTTATGCTGTTAATTAGGCTATCCAAATTAGTATCTATTATATCTATTTTTTCGCCTAAGACCGATATGTCAGTCCAATTTATGCCCGCGGCTGCCATAACCGAAAGATCTGTCCAATTGATACCCGCAATTGTCTGCCCTCCTATATCGACCCAGTTTATGCCTATGCCTGTCATATATGCCAAATCGGACCAGTTAATGCCCCGTTCCGTCATAATAGCAAGATCGCTCCAATTTACGCCTATTGCTGAAAGAATATTTATATCCTGCCAATTTATCCCTGTTTCGGAGAGTACAGCTATGTCTTGCCAATTGACGCCTTGCTCTGTCAGCACGCCGAGATCCGACCAATTAATGCCTACGGAACTCAAAACCGATATCTCAGACCAGTTTATCCCCATTTCTGAAAGAACGCCTATATCGGACCAGTTAATGCCGGCCTGTGTATATATTGCCATGTCGGTCCAATTTATTCCGGCTTGGCTAAGAATGCTTATATCGCTAAAATTTATACCTGCTTGCGAGAGCACCGTAAGAGCGCCCCAATTTATACCGGCATCAGCCAAATTAGCCACATCCAACCAGTTAACGCCCCTTTCGGTAAGAACTGTCATATCATCCCAGTTTATTCCGGCTTTTGTGAAAACTGCTATGTCATCGAAGTTTATGCCGGACTGCGTGAGAACCGTTAAATCGTTCCAATTTATCCCTGCTTTTGACAAAACCGCTATGTCATCGAAATTTATGCCTATTTGTGTAAGAACCGTCAGGTCGCCCCAGTTTACACCGGCTGCGGTAAAATTAGCTACGTCAGTCCAGTTTATTCCGCGCTCTGTCAGGACCGTTAAATCGCTCCAATTAATACCGCGCTCGGTCAAAACAGCCAAATCATCATAATTGATTCCTGCATTAGAAAGAACTGTAATATCACTCCAGTTTACGCCAGTGGCGCTAAGTATTGCTATATCAGCCCAGTTTATTCCCTTTTCCGTCATTATGGTTATGTCATCAAAGTTTATTCCTGCCGTACTTAACAACGAAAGGTCTAGCCAATTAATACCTGCTTGCGTCAGAACTCCTATATCCGCAAAGTTTATGCCAGCGGTAGTAATTATTTCAATGTCAGCCCAGTTTATTCCGCGCTCTGTAAGGACCGTTAAATCGTCAAAATTAATGCCGGCTTCTGTGAGTATTTCTATATCGGACCAGTTTATGCCTTTCTCCGTTAGTACAGTTATATCAGACCAATTTATACCCCTGGCAGCAAGAACAGCTATATCCGCATAGTTTACGCCGGCATTTGTAAGTACGGTTACGTCAGCCCAGTTAATCCCTTGCTGAGACAATACTTGAATGTCATACCAGTTAATACCGGTTTTAGACAAGATTGTAAAATCATCAAAATTAATGCCGGCCATAGTAAGAGTTACCATGTCAGCCCAGTTTATTCCGCGCTCTGTAAGTACCTCTATGTCCGCGTAGTTTATTCCGGCCTGGGTAAATACTGCTATGTCATCGAAGTTTATGCCTGCTTGGGATAGTATTGTTATGTCTGACCAGTTTATTCCGGCCTGGGTAAGTACTGTTATGTCATCGAAGTTTATGCCGGACTGGGATAGTATTGTTATGTCAGACCAGTTAACACCTGCTGTTGTAAGAATACCGATGTCTTGCCAGTTTATTCCACGCTCTGCGAGAACTGCAATATCAGCATAATTTATGCCGGTTTCCGTAAGAACTTTTATATCATCAAAATTAATTCCCACCTTGGTAAGAGTTGATAGATCCATCCAGTTTATCCCTACATCACTTAAAATCTGTATATCGCTCCAATTGATTCCCTTTTCAGTGAACACGGCAATGTCATCGAAGTTTATGCCGGACTGGGATAGTATTGTTATATCAGACCAGTTTATTCCTGCCTGTGTAAGCGTGGTTACGTCAGCCCAGTTTATTCCTGCCTGTGTAAGGACGGTTATGTCATCGAAGTTTATGCCGGACTCGGATAGTATTGTTATGTCAGACCAGTTTATTCCTGCCTG
>JAFGKX010000065.1 GCA_016928375.1 Candidatus Omnitrophota bacterium
AAGAATCTGACAAAGGATTTAAATTAAATGCCCGTGATGACGACGAAAATACGGCAGATGTTTCTGTTCTGGCGGAAAAAACCAAAGCTCAAAAATCAAACCTGGCTGAATCCAATATTAAAAATCAGCTCTCCAAACTAAACGATACGATTTTTGCATGCGGGGATATAGCTATTAAATTAAAACAGATGTATTTTATCCCTCTTTCCGTACTTAACGGTTTAAGGCGGGACGCTGTTTCCAAACTTTTAGATGAGCGCGAAAAAAATCGTCCTAAAAAAAGTGCTCATATCCTAGTCAATGATATCCCTTATCCTTCAGAAACAATCGATTATCTCGGCAACTGCCTTAATAAAAAAGCTCAAAAATTCTACGAGCGCCATGGTGTAATAGTTTCGGAATTGGCAGCTGAATCAGGCATTGATATGAGCGGCAGAATGGTTATGGCTTCAAAATACTGCGTCAAAAGAGAGCTCGGGCTTTGTAAAAAAAATACCGGGGCCTTATACCTCATTGATGAAGATGGCCGGAAATATCCTTTGAAATTCAATTGCAAAGAATGCAGGATGGAAATATTTTTCCCCGGCTGAGCTCCTTGTTTATGAGCAGGCCGGAATTAGTTAATCAACAAGGACTTTTTCAAGAACCGGCAGCTGCGCATTTTCTTCCGGTGCCTTATTATCCATTACGATATTATCCGCTATATAAGCGCCGTCTATAGCTATGCAATCTATAGAAATGTAATCGCCGGGTTTTATTGTTTTTATAGAGTCGGTGCCGAAATAAGTAGTATCATTGTTTACCGCGATGGCAACTATCGCATTGCCCCGGAGAGTATTTCTTATCATTAATATCCCTGAATTTGGATTTACGCTAGCAACTTGCCCTCTCACTCTCCCGCCTGTTTCTACGCTAGCCATGGCTTCATCAGCTGCCATTTCATTATTGGCATCGCTCTCTTCCGATATGATCTCGGCTGATATATCGGGCGAAATTAGCGAAAGCGAACAAAGCGCAAATAACGCCGCAATTGTTATGCATATACTATTTCTTACCATGTTCTACGCCTTTCCGGTTTGTATTTCATAAAATACATTTTCACTTCCCTGTCACGTTATTTTCGGCCGGACAGGAGATTATTCACATTTAATGCTTCTTTAGTGGTATAATAGCAAAAAGGAGGAAGATGAAACAAGTCGCTTCAATCAAAAGACGCAGAATTTGCAAATTCCTTCACTGCAAGCATATCTTAAGTATCTATAACCCGGAAGTTTATTGCTATACGCACCAAAGGGTTACCTGTGATAAAAAACCCCGTCAATTATCCGGCGTTCGCTAAAAATACAAACTTTCACAAACTATCAAGGATTAAAGGGCATGAACCATACATAGTCCATGCCCTTTATAGAACGATTTTTTAATGCCTTAATATTTATTAACGGCCTTCGCTCTTGCGCTTTGAAAAGCAATCCTTGCAGTACACTGGGCGGTCTTCTCTTGGCTTAAAAGGGACTTCGCATTCTTTCTTGCAGTCTGAGCAAGTCGCTTTATGCATTTCCCTCGGAGCTCCGCCGTATCCACCGCCTCCACCTTGCTGATAACCCATTCTTCCTCCCTGCCCGCCATTGGCGAGCTTATTTGTTAGGTAACTAATTATATAACTTTTATAGAAACATTTCAAGTGCTTCTTTATAATATAACAGCACTTTCATTTGGAACCTGCTCTGAGCCTGCCTGGGCCTGTACATTTTTTCTATCCAACTTATTCTGCATCTTTTCTTCTTTTTTCTTTTTCTTTGTCATTTCCCTTTGGTGCTTTCTATATGAATAATTATCTCTTGCCAATATATCCTCCGTTGTTACTGCGTTTCTATGTTCGCAATTTTCTATTTATTTTATGAGCCTCTAATACTATACTCTCATTCTCCGATTATCTGAACTATTATTTCGCGATTGCGCGGGCGGTTATCGAATTCCGCCAGAACCACCTGCTGCCATGTGCCAAGAACCGGCTTGCCGCTTTCAAACGGTATTACCAGCGATGGGCCAAAAAGCGCGGCTCTAAGATGGCTGAACCCATTCGCATCACCCCAGGTTTCATCATGTTTATACTGTTTATTTGACGGCACAAGTTTCTCGCACAACTCCTGCATATCCTTTATCATGCCCGGCTCATACTCGAATGTTGTTATACCGGCTGTAGAACCCACCACAAAAACAGTTATACTTCCATTTTTAAGCCCGCAGCCTCTCAGGATCTCTGCAATCTTCCCTGTTATATCAACCAGGTCTCCTGTCTTCTTGGTAACAATTTTTATTTTGCCATTCAGTATCTTCATAAGCGCCTGGTGGTTAATATTATTATTTGGTTATAGTTTGAATACCGTCTTATCTATCTTCTGCTTGGCAAAAGCTGCTTTGACTTTATCCACTGAGCCCTGAAGCGCGCTAAGAATCTTCGCGACATCCTCAGGCGTAGATTCGTAACTTGAAGCTGAAAGATTCGCTATAAGCTCTATCTTGGATATCGCGTTTACAACCCTCTTTGAAGCCAGCCTCTTAAACTTATCGCTTTTGCTTTCACCTGCCACATCCTTTTCTTCATTATCTGCCATTGCTTCCTCCTTTTTTTATGCATGTTATGCATGTAACCTGATTTAAGAGTATCATTATATACCCGCCCGCAAGGCCTTCTTTTCAGAACGCATTTTTTTATACCTTAGCATCTTCTCTTTGGCTCTGCGGGAGCGCTTTCGCTTCTGGCGCCTTATCTTTTCTATTTTCTTGCGGTCTTCTGCTTTTTTACCCAAAATAGTTGATTCAATTTTATTAACAAGCATTCTTCTGGCAAGAAATCTGTTTAATGCCTGGGAACGTTCCTGCTGGCACTTTATTTCAACGCCTGTGGGCCTGTGTTTAATATAAACGCATGTTGATGTCTTATTGACATTCTGCCCGCCGGGGCCTTGAGAGCGGATGAATTTTTCATCCAGATCCGCTTCTCTTATTCCGAGCGAATCCATCTTTATCTTCAGGGCTTGTTCTTTATTGTACAATTATCTCTTCCTTTGAAACATCGGGGTGATGATAGCGTTTCCTGCCAACCGTAGATTTTTTATATTGAATTGCCTCAACAGGGCACCACTGCAAACAAGCCATGCAATGCTGGCAATGGTCCAGCCAAGCAGGCCTTTGATCTCTCATTTCAATATTTGCAACAGGGCAAACCCTTGCGCAAAGCCCGCATTTGGTGCAGGCATCAGTATACCAGAAATCTTTCCCTGAAAGCGGAATTTGTTTTGAGCCGGGCTTATATAATAATTTATTAAGCAGAAAATTAGGCAAAAACGGCTTCTGCTCCATGATAGTTTTTTTTCTTTCACGCACAGAAGCGGCGATCTCTTTGATTTTTATTTTCTCTTTTTCGAACATCTCCTGCTGCTTATCTTTAGATATGGCTTCATATAGCGGCGTGTAATTGCCCGGCATGAGCACTGAAAATCCTGCGGCTAATTCAATACCGCGTTTTTTAAGAATTTCTTGTACCTGGCTATGCGCTAATCCCGGCAGGCCCCCTAAAGTGGCTAAAGAAAATACATACGCGCTTTGTTTTACTTTTACATTTTTAAGAAAATTAGCGACAATAAGGGGTATGCCGAACATATAGACAGGAAACGCGATTCCTATCGCGTCAGCCATTTCATACTCGCCTGATCTCAGCGCTTTTACCATGGGGACAAGCTTGGCGTTGCCAAGCCAAGCCGCAAGGTCCTTTGCCGCAACTAACGAATTTCCGGTAGCGGAAAAATAATAAATAACCGTATTCATGTGTTCATCCTTTCGATTAACGTGGAAGTGAGATGTCGCCGATGATTATTTTACCGGTGAATTTACGCGCTTGTTTCTTTACCAGCCCCTTTTTCAATAAACCGAATGTCACTGTCTTTTTGGCGCAAAGCGCGCTGCCTAAACATTTCCCCGTATCCGCATCCAACCCTGAAGGAATATCCAGAGCCAAAATCGGGACTTTGCTTATGTTAAGCATATGGAATAATTTTTTATAAAACTCATCAAGTTTACCTTTTAGCCCGATACCAAAAATGCCATCGATAATCAAACGGCAGTTTTTGATCTCATTTTTAAGATTTGCGGCTGCTTCTGCGCTTTTAATCAATTTGAATTTTTGTTTCATTTTGCGCAATATATAATAATTTATATCTGTCTCCCGGCTGAATTTTTTCTTTTTGCCAACCAGGTAAACCTGCGCGCGAATACCCTTATTAATCAAATGCCTTGCGCATACAAATCCGTCGCCGCCGTTATTGCCATAGCCGCAAAAAATCGCTACGCGCGCTTTGCAATTTTTGGGCAGCATCTTTAATGCTTCAATAACAGCCGAGCGCCCGGCATTTTCCATAAGCAGCAAAGCAGGTATACCGAATCGCTTTGTTGCTAAAACATCTACTGCTTTCATCTGTTTTGCGGTAACAATTCTTGTCATCTTTTTACAGGTACACTTTCCTGATTACTTCGGTAAGCGGCAGGTGGCTTTCGTTCCCAGGCATATCGCGAAACGGAAAAACAGCAGGATGACATATATCGCGGCTAATTTTAAAATAAACGCTACGCCGAGAAACCGGCTGTACAGCCTGGATAAATAGATCTGGTTATTGTTTATGCATGTCGAGCTTTTTAGCGCGGATCTTATGCGGCTTGCTTTGATGAATTCTTTTGCGCGTTTGTCGATAAGTTTTTGTGAAGGAGCGTATGTTTCTTCGAGCAGTTTCCTGTAATCGGAGTCGTTGCGTATTTCGGGAGTTATGTTAATGACGGATTTTTGGCCATTGGCAAATTCAAGCTGGTATTTCGGCAATACGACCGGAACGTGCTTTAGAAAAACAAAATTAAAAACATACAGCAAAATAGCTAAGGCGGCAATGATCAGTATTTCTTTCGCTATCAGCCGCTTAATTTTATCTATCATATTATACCTACCCATCCGTCGTATTTTGTTTTCGCGCTGCCGCATCAGCTGCTCACGCAATTTGCCGCAGGCAACACCCTTTAATCCGTTATTTTACCAGCAGATGCGGTAAAAATATACTATTATTTAAATAAGCGTTATTGCCTGCGGGCCGGGCTGTTAAGGTGCGCTTTCCCGATTGGCTTGGCAGGTGTCTGGTAACTTGGTAGTTACGTGCCCCCTCGCTGCTTTAGATAATTCTCAATCGAGCGGTCGTAAGTTCTCTCAGCAACTTTATCAAAGTAGCAGGCAGGAAGCTGGCCTAAGTCCTTGTGATACGCGATACACTCGCAGCATATCCCATGCCTTGCGCACCCTGAATACGTGCAATTGCACCTCGCTATATTAGTCTTTTTATTTACACAGTCTTTCATATTACCCCTAAATCTTGTCTCCGGTTCATCTGCGGGTCCTGTCTGCCGAGCTGGCTTGCCTCGGGGTTCTGTCATCGTTTTCATCCCGCCGTGCTCGCTTCGCTGCGCGCGGCGGGAGCCCTGAAAACGATGGCCACCCCTCGGCGCAAGCTTCGATCAATTAAACAGAACCGTACCATTTATTTTACTTGCAAGCACCACTACGCAGGATAACAGGTTATTCTAACCAGGTTAGAAAGCATCTCCCCGGAATTCGATTATTTCACCCTATGAAGTTTCCACTCTGCTTTTACGAATCCGACATTCCCATGGCCCATAGTAACATCGACATCTGTCGTGGATACATACGGCATGGAAGTACCCAGCCCCTGCTCATTTAAATTAGCTACCTGTCCGCAGGACAACGTAAGAGAATCGGATAGATCTCTTTTTCCGGATTTCCAGGCTCCAGTGCACCCGTAATCAAATGCGTTAACGTGCGGAAATGTATATGTGGCTGCAAGCCTGCCTTTATAATATTCTTTTACAGTTTCTTTGTATTCCAGATCTTTTATGATTATATTTATCTTGTATTCACGGGCTGTTTTTTCCGTATCAGGAGAAAAAACAATACTCATCCAGCTGTTCTCCTTTGTAAACGGCAGCGTACCTTCGCTTTCATATGTAAATGTGGCATAACTGCCTTCGCCCTGATAATCTATTCGCCTTTCACCTTTTATCCTATATTTTATTTCACCGATAAAAGCCCAGTACTGCTTTCCTCTCAGATGGCTGAAATCAGGTTTAATCGACCGGGCAGCGTAGTCAGCCTTAAGATCATCTATTAATTGAGGGTCATCTGCCATGTCTCTAAGTTGGAATTCGGCGGTTACATATGATGTAAATATCCCTTTAACGGGCGAATCTGGGCCTTGGCTACTGTTTGACTCAAAAGTAACTTCTCCTGTCCATACTGTCTTTTTGTCTAAAGCGGTAGTTTTTTTATTTTCTTTTTTAGCCGGAGCAGGAACAAGATTTGAAGACTTCGGTAAATCCAGAATATCCGGATTCAAATAATCCGCTGATTCCTGTGGCGGTGTTAATGGTGTCGGATCCACTTCGGAAGGCTTCGACTTAACAGGAATCGACACCGGTGGCGGCTGTTGATACTTATCCCACGGCATTTCGTAATCATCCGCAGGATACCTGCCCATATATTTTCCTGTTTCAGAATCATAGACGTAGATGTATCCGCCTTTACGGACCTCTTTGTTGCCGGCATCGGCTGATATTGGCAGCAACAATATACATATGATTAGTAAAAACAATCGCTTCATATATTAATCTCAAAAATGCAATATTTATCTGCGCCTGTTAGGGATCGCTCCGTGTAAAATTGGGGAATGGTTCTGTTTTTAAAATACTAGTTTCTAACCAGGTTAGAATAACCTGGTTAGAAAGCATTAACCGCCTTCACCGGACAGGACCCGCAAGTGAACTAGATAATTCCGAAGCTTCCCTTATTCTTCCCCTGCTGTCTGCAACTACTTATTATAAGCGCAATTACATTCATAAACAAGCGATTTTTGGTCCATGAATTAACCTTATGCCAAAAACATGACCCTTAACCCCTCTTTATGCAGCATCGTCAGGGCCTTTTTTACGTATTTTTTATTATTGGGGTTTTTATATTGAAGCAATGCCCTCTGCATCATTTTCTGGCTGGGTATTTTAGCCGCATAAACATACTTTCCGGTAAATGGATCTTTCTCGGTGTAATACATGCAGCCTGATATAGTCATGGGTAAGGGTATGTAATCCTGTATCTGCTCCGGGTAAATATGCTTTTTCTTAAGATACATGGCAAGTTCCAGCGCATCCTCAAGGCACGCTCCGGGATGGCCTGTGATAAAATAATTCACAAGATACTGCTTCTTACCCAACTGTTTATTAAGAGCTTCGAATCTATCGATAAATTTTTCATATTTCGCGAACGCCGGTTTATTCATCAATTTCAGGACTGAATTAACGCAGTGCTCGGGAGCGACTTTTAACTGCCCGCTTACATGATGCGCGCATAATTCGCGCATGTATTCATCCGAATATTTGTCAGTCAATAAATCGTATCGCACGCCGCTTCCGACAAATACATGTTTTACTCCGGGTATTTTCCTTAGCTCTCTCCACAGGCGTATCGAGTGTTCATAACCCAATGTAAGGTTTTTGCATTTTTCAGGCACAAGGCATTGCTTATTAAGGCAGGCGCCTGTTTCTTTCCACAAAGAACACGCTGCCATATACATATTTGCTGTTGGCCCGCCTATGTCCGTGATAGTGCCACGGAATTTTTTATCCTGCGCAATGGCTTTTATTTCTTCGACTATTGATTCGATGCTTCGGCTTTGTACGACCCTTCCCTGGTGCAGATACAAAGAACAAAAATTACAGCCGCCCGCGCAGCCTCTGTGGGATATTATCGAATTTCTGACTGTCTCGAATCCCGGCACACCGCCACATTTATCATATACAGGATGCCAGGCGCGCGCGTAAGGAAGAGAATAAACTTCATCCATTTCCTTTGCAGTAAGAGGAAGCGCCGGAGGATATTGTATAACGAATCTATCCGCGTGCTTTTGAATGATTGTTTTGCCGCGAACAGAATCTGCCTCAGAATAAATCATCCTGAAGGCCTCGTTGAATTTATCTTTATTTGCGGAAATGTCTTCGAAGGAAGGAATCAGAGCATAATCTTTGATATTGTCTATGGAATTTCTGACAACAACTGTGCCGCGAATATCGCTAAGAGCGCTTTTGTCTTCGCCTTTTTTTAAGCGACGGGCTATTTCCAGAACCTGGCTTTCTCCCATGCCGTAAACAAGTACATCGGCCTTGGAATCCAAAAGCAGTGAGCGCCTTACTTTATCCGACCAGTAATCATAATGAGCGAGCCGCCTCATGCTCGCTTCCATGCCGCCGATGACTATAGGCACATTCTTAAATGCTTGCTGCAGTTTATTTACATATGCAAGAACTGCTCTTTCAGGCCTTAAAAACGCTTTTCCTGCCGGGGAATAGTCATCCACATTGCGAATTTTTTTATTCGCGGTGTATTTCGCAAGCATGGAATCGATATTGCCCGATGTAACTCCAAAAAAAAGCCTCGGCCTGCCTAATTTCTTAAAATCATCGAGCGTCTGGTAATTTGGCTGCGCGATAATACCGACTCTGAATCCCCCATGCTCAAGTACCCGCCCTATGACAGATGCGCCATAAGAAGGATGATCCGCATACGCGTCGCCTGTAATGAGTATTATATCAAGCTCATCCCAGCCGCGTTTTTTCAAGTCTTCTTTCGATATCGGTAAAAATGCTTTCATGTGTGTTTTGCGGGGATATTTGAAGATAGAAAAATTGGGGTGGCTGACCGGATTTGAACCGGCGACCTCTTGAGCCACAGTCAAGCGCTCTAACCAACTGAGCTACAACCACCACGATTTTTATGGTGAGCCTGGCCCGATTCGAACGGGCGACCCTCTGCTTAGAAGGCAGATGCTCTATCCAACTGAGCTACAGGCCCGTGTTTTCAAAACTTCCTTTAGATATTCTTTACCGCAACCTGATTTTAATTGTTTCTCTCTCTGTCTTGCAGAAACCCTATCAGGCAATTTTTCTTTATAAAATAAATCCCAGGGTGCATATCCTTTTGTAGATTTCGTCTTTTTGCGATTATGTTCTTTTACCCTGAAAATTAAATCTTTCGTAATACCTACATAAATTCTATTATCTTTATTTACAATAGCATAAACATAATACATGTCAAAAATACAAGGGCAGATGCTCCCTGCCTGCCGGCAGGCAGGTATCCAACTGAGCTACAGGCCCGTGTTTTCAAAACTTCCTTTTTGGTCGGGGTGCTCGGATTCGAACCGAGGGCCTCCTGCTCCCAAAGCAGGCGCGCTAGCCAACTGCGCTACACCCCGCAAAGCTTAAAGATTATATAACCTAAGCACTAGCTTGTCAAAGGCATTTTCCTGCGTATTCTAAAAGAATACACTAATACTAATATTATACAAAATATCAAAAATATATCACCATATTTCGTGTAAAAAGTGAAATTTTCGTTTTTATCAGCATATATAGGCGCGGTTTTTATTCCTTCAACGAACAGGTCTCTCTTCCTTCCCGAAACTCTGCTGTATATCCTGCCTGTTTTATCTATAAAGCACGACAGCCCCGTATTTGCGCTTCTTACAAAGGGGATTCTGTTCTCTACTGCGCGAAATACCGAATTAGAGGCATGCTGATACGCAGCGGCGGTTTTCATAAACCAGGCGTCATTTGTGATATTTATCATAACCTGAGCGCCTCTTTTTACAAATCGCCTTACTAGGTCAGGGAAAATATCCTCAAAGCATATAAGCACGGAAAATTTAATACTGTCATTGCGAGGGAGCGTAGCGACCGAAGCAATCCCGTTATGAGATTGCTTCGCCCCTTTGGGGCTCGCAATGACGACGTTGGAATAAGCAAGATTAAATACCGTATATTCTTTTCCGGGAATGAAGTTTCCGCTTACAGGAAATATTGTTCTTAAAAACGGCAGCTGTTTCTCAAGCGGTATGAACTCGCCGTATACAACAAGATGAAGTTTATCGTATCGCCCTAAAACATCTTTTGCCCCGGAAAATAAAACAGCGCTATTAAGGCATTCATCCGAATCCGGCTTATACAGCATCGGCGAGCCAACAAGAAGCGGTGTTTTTGTTGTGTTTATTACCTCACGCACCCACAGATAAAGGTCTTCTTCACCATTTAAAAATCCGGGCACTGCTGTTTCAGGCCACACAATAAGATCAGGTTTATCGAGCGAGGCTCTTATTGAAAGCTTTTCGTAGGCATCCATTATGCTCTGTCTGTAGGCCTGGTCCCATTTAAAACACTGCTCGATGTTGCCCTGAATGACTGAGACTTTCAGAGGGGATTGCCTGCCTTCACCCCTCGCGATGACGTAATAACCATATACCAAAGAAGCAGAAAATAAAACAACAACAACAAATATCGAAACAACTGAATGCGATATTAAATCTTTACGAATGGGTTTACTCTTTAGCGCGCGGTATACGGCAATATTCATAAGCATGACTAAAAAAGAAACTCCGTATACGCCGGTTATATCAGCGATTTGTATTATGGGTAAATTTTGATATTGGGAATACCCGAGTAAGTTCCAGCCTATGCCGCCGAATAAATGAGCGCGAATATATTCAAAGAGAACCCAGGCTGAAGGAAGAAAAAAATAGGATTTAGCGGAAGCAAAATAATAAAAAACCAGGCCAAAAACCGCGAAATACAATGCCTGATAAAGTGAAAGCAAGATCCAGCCCGCAGCAGTTACATAAATAAGCCAGTACATAGACATAAGAAAAAATAAAAATCCGAAAATATACGCTATAGTAAATGACCGGCGCCTGTTCTTTCCTTCTAATGCGAAGAAAAACGGCACAAACGAAAACCAGGCAAGAATATCCAGGTTTCCGCCAAAGGCGGATCCGCCTCCGGCAGAAAAACTTGAAAATGACAGGGAAAGCAATATGGCAGAAAATATTATTAATGCGAGGTTTCTACTCATTTGCTCCGCAGCACTTTTTATATTTCTTGCCGCTGCCGCACGGGCAGGGGTCGTTTCTGCCTACTTTAGGAACCGATCTTTTTGTGGGCTGAGACGGGCCTTCCTGAGGGGCATGGGCAGGCGCTCTTTCTCTTTGAAGGCGCATATTGTTCATTGCCTGCGCTTCAGGGTGTATAGCTTCCTGCGGAATCTGCGAAAATACACTGCCTGTAGTTTTTGTCGCGGGCTCAAGCTTAAATATAAATTCAATGGCCTCGTTTTTAATAGACTCCATCATCGAGGTAAACATCTCATAGCCTTCTTTTTGGTATTCGATAACAGGGTCTCTTTGTCCGTACGCGCGAAGCCCTATGCCTTCTCTTAATTCATCCATATTGCGCAAATGCTCTTTCCATTTCGAATCTATCGACTGCAGCATCACAAATCTTGTAAGCGCGTTCATCATTTCCGCGCCTATCCTGGTTGTTTTCGCTTCATAATGCGTTTTTACCCCGTTAAATAAAAATTCCTTCAGTTCCTCGGGGTAAAATTTGGATAATTCTCCGGAATTTACGGCTAAAGCGAATTTCACTTTAAGGTAACCGGATAATCCTCCCATGTCCCATTCTTCGGATATTTTTTCATTGCGGCAATACATGGCTAAAGCGGCATCCAACAGTTCCTCCGACATATCCAGTATATAATCTTTCAGGTTTTCGCTTTCGAGTATCGTTTTTCTTTCATCATAGATGACTTCTCTTTGTTTATTCATGACATTGTCATACTCAAGCACGTGTTTTCTTATCTCGAAGTTATGCATCTCGACGCGCCTTTGCGCGGTTTCTATACTTTTTGCTACGATCGCGTGTTCCGCTATCGGAGTACCCTCTTCCAGTTTAAAAAAGTTTACTATTTTAGCAACTCTGTCCGAGCCGAATATGCGCATCAGGTCGTCTTCCAATGATACATAAAATCTGCTTGAGCCCGGGTCTCCCTGCCTGCCGCTTCTGCCACGCAGCTGATTATCTATTCTTCGCGCCTCGTGGCGCTCTGTGCCTATTATATGCAGGCCCCCTATAGAAACCACTTTCCCGTGATCAGCAGCTGCGTCTTCTTTGGCTTCTTTGAATGTCTGAATTTTTTCTTCCTCGGACAAAGCCTTGTCGCCCGCCTCAAGCTTCATAATCGTATCTTTTGCCTTAAACTCCGGGTTTCCGCCCAATAAAATATCCGTACCTCTGCCTGCCATATTAGTCGCTATTGTTATAGCGCCGGATTTACCTGCCTGCGCTACTATGTGCGCCTCGTATTCATGATATTTCGCGTTTAACACATTATGCGGCACCTGTTTTCTTTTTAACAGCTCGCTTAATACTTCGGATTTTTCTATGGATATAGTGCCTACCAGCACAGGCCGTTTTTGTTTATACAAAGCCTCTATCTCGCTGACTATTGCGTTGAATTTTTCTTTTTGCGTCTTATATATTACATCCGGGTGTTCTTTTCTGATAAGCACTTTATTCGTCGGTATTGTAATTACGTCGAGCTTATATATTTTGTCGAATTCATCCGCTTCCGTTGCCGCAGTACCCGTCATGCCGGATAATTTATCGTACATCCTGAAATAATTCTGAAAAGTAATCGTAGCCAGGGTCTGATTCTCTCTTTCTATTTTTACGCCTTCTTTTGCTTCTATTGCCTGGTGAAGCCCGTCACTCCAGCGCCTGCCGGGCATAAGGCGGCCCGTAAACTCATCCACTATTATAACCTGAGCGTCTTTTACAAGATAATCCACGTCTATCTGAAACAGATTATGCGCCTTAAGCGCCTGGATAACATGATGCTTGTACTCCATGGACTCAAAACTGTGCAAATCCTGTATGCCTATCAACGCGGTCGCTTTCTTTTCGCCCTCTTCGGTAAGATAAACAGTATGCGCTTTTTCATCCACTATGTAATCGCCTGTTTCTTCTTTGGTCTGCTCGTTACGGCTTCCTTTTTTAAGGCGCGGGATTATTTTATCTATTTTGTAATATTTATCCGTAGATTCTTCGCTCGGGCCCGATATGATAAGCGGCGTCCTTGCCTCATCTATCAGAATGCTGTCGACTTCATCGACTACCGCGAAAAAATGCCCTCTTTGCACCATGTCGTTTTTATCTATAACCATGTTGTCTCTTAAATAATCAAACCCGAATTCATTATTTGTGCCGTAAGTAATATCGCACGCGTACGCGGCCCTTCTTTTTTCAGGCGACATATCGTGAACTATGGTTCCTACCGAAAGCCCGAGGAACCTGAAAACAGGGCCCATCCACTCGGTATCTCTTTTTGCGAGATAATCATTGACAGTTATAACGTGCGCGCCGTATTCCATCAGCGCATTAAGATATACGGGCAAAGTCGCTACAAGGGTTTTTCCTTCGCCTGTGGCCATTTCGGCAATTTTGCCCTGGTGCAAAACCAGGCCGCCTATTATCTGCGAGTCGAAATGCCTCATGTTTATCGTGCGTTTCGCTGTTTCGCGGACGACCGCGAATGCCTCGGGTAAAATTTCTTCGAATAAACCGTTTCTTAAGGCCTTTAGATTAAGCTTCAGGCGGTCTTTTTCAGCCTGAGAGGTGGCGTTATATATAGCGTCCAGAATATGCTCTTCTTTTTCCTTTATGGACTCTCTTTTCTCTCCCAGGCGCTTTTTAAAAATTGCTGTTTTCGCACGAAGCTGCTCATCTGTTAATTTGGAAACCTGCGCCTCGAAAGCGTTTACCTTATCAAGCAGCGGCTTTAATTTTTTTACTTCGCGCTCGTTGCGCGAACCCATTATTTTACTTGTTATCCAGTTAATCATAATTATTTCTTTTGTTTTAAGTATGCTTCCATGAACAGGTCAATGTCCCCGTCCATCACAGCCTGGGTGTTAGATGTTTCGGCATCTGTCCTGTGGTCTTTCACCATAGAATACGGCTGAAATACATACGAGCGTATCTGGCTTCCCCATTCTATTGCTTTTTTCTGCGCGTATTGCGTTTCAAGCTTCTGTTTTACGGCTTCCTGCTCTCTCTCGTAAAGCCTGGCTTTGAGTATTTTCATTGCCGTGGCTTTATTTTTATGCTGCGAACGTTCATTCTGGCACTGAACGACTATATTCGTAGGAATATGCGTTATCCTTACCGCGGAATCCGTCATATTTACGTGCTGGCCTCCGGCGCCGCTTGCGCGGAAGGTGTCTATTCTTAAATCTTTTTCATTTATGTCTATTTTTATCTCATCCGCAATTTCCGGTATAACATCCACGGAAGCGAATGAAGTGTGGCGCCTTTTATTCGAGTCAAAAGGCGATATCCTGACTAAACGGTGCACTCCGCTTTCGCTCTTAAGATACCCGAACGCCCAATCGCCCTTTATGATAATGGTCGCGTTTTTTATGCCCGCGCCTTCTCCGGCAAGCATATCTATCTGCTCAACTTCGTAATTTTTGCTCTGGGCCCACCTTGCGTACATGCGAAGAAGCATGTTCGCCCAGTCGCATGCCTCAGTGCCGCCTGCGCCGGCGTTTATGCTTAAAATAGCGCTGTTTCTGTCAGCCTCTGCGTTTAACAGGCTTTTAAATTCAAGGGAATCTACTTTTACTTTTAAAGCGGCTATATCTTTTTTGATATGGCTTATTGATGATTCATCGTTTTCATCTATGATAGCGATGAACTCTTTTAATTCTTTGCGCTGATTTTCATATTCCGCAAAAGGCGTGACAATACTTTTTAGCGCTTTAAGGCGCTGCATTATATCATTTGCCTGCTGATTATTATTCCAGAAATCCGGAGAGGACATATCTTTTTCTATTGTCGATATCTCCGAAGATTTTTTATCGACGTCAAAGATACCCCCTTAGGTGGGATAGCTTATCACCTATTTGCTGAAGTTGATTTTTAAGTTCCTGTATCATAGTTCCCCTTCATAAGCGGCAAGCGGAGGCGAGTATGCAAAAATTTTCTCATTACATTATAACAACATCGCCTTTAATCGTCAATCCTTCATGCTTAAGCGCTCGTTTTTTCGCTTTAATGCCTTTGGATATTCCGGAAAGTGCTTTATACGCTTTATCTTGAAACATTGTTAAAGTAGTCATATATTTTTTTCGCTTGTTTTTCGTTTATATATTTTACTTTCATCAGGTCCTCAGGCTCCGCTATTTTGATTTCATCCATGGAGCCGAAGTGTTCCAGCAATTGCCTTTTTTTCATTTCCCCTAATCCCGGTATATCGTCGAGTTCGGATTCATACAGCTTTTTTGTCCTTAATACCCTGTGATAAGTTATGGCAAATCGGTGCGCTTCGTCTCTGATTCTCTGTATCAAAAGCGATGCCGGAGAAGATACCGCTATATTAAGCGGCTCTTTATCGACCTGCGTATAGATCGATTCGAAACTTTTCGCTATCGCTACAACCGGAATTTGCCAGATGCCTAATTGCTGCAGCTGTTTTTTCGCAGCTGCCAGGTGGCCTTTGCCGCCGTCTATTATTATCAGATCCGGCAGGGCGAGCTTTTGGCTGAACAGATAGTTGTACCTTCTGCTCACTATTTCAGCCATCATACTGTAATCGTCTATTGTTCTTATTGTTTTTATCCTGAATCTTCTGTAAGAATCTTTATACGGCCAGCCATTTTTAAAAACCACCATAGAACCTGTCGCCTGCTTGCCTTGTATATTCGATATATCGAATGCCTCTATTGCATATGGCGGTTTCGCGAGATTTAAAACACGCGCGAGGTCTTCAAGCTGAAGCGATATTTTATTGGCAGGGGCCTGCCTCCCACCGGAGGGGCCCGGCCTTACCGAAGTCAATGCCTGTACCTGGTCTCTTATTTTCGCGGCAAGTTCGAAATTTCCATCTTTGGATGCTTTATCCATATCCTGCAATAAATTTTTTTTCAACTCCTCCGACTCGCCCTCTAAAAACAGTACCAGGCTATCCACCATTTTTCTGTAATCCTGTTTGCCTATAGCGCCGTGGGCGAGGCATTCGCCTATCTGAGAATATAAACACGGCTTTTGCGCCGGGTTTTTACATTTTCTTAAAGGAAATATCCTGCCTATAAGCTTTAAAGCCTGCCTTAATAGTTTCGCGTTTGTGTAAGGCCCGAAATATAATGAGCCGTCATCGATTTTTTTCCTTACTATAAATATACGCGGAAACTCCTCGCGCATCGTAAGTTTCAGCATCGGATAGCTTTTGTTATCTTTTAAGGCTATATTATATTTAGGCGAATATTTTTTTATTAAAGCAGCTTCCAG
>JAFGKX010000066.1 GCA_016928375.1 Candidatus Omnitrophota bacterium
GCAAATGTCATGCCCGGATTCCGCGATAAGTTTCGCCGAGCCTGCTGCTGTTTTAAAAACAAGTTTCTGCGCGGTTTTTTTATCAATGCCCAGCGCAACAGCTGCTTTAATCAGCGCATCCTTGAATAAGAAAAAATACGCAGGCCCGCTGCCGGAAACTGCAGTTACCGCGTTAAGCATGCTTTCTTTAACTTTGATTACATCGCCGACACAGCCAAAGATATGGCGCGCTGTTTCGTAGTCCTTTTTTCCGGCGCCTGATGATATGCCTATCGCGGTAATACCCGCATTTACCAGCGCCGGCGCATTAGGCATTGCCCTTATTACTCGGCATTCAGGAAGATTTTCTTTTATGTAACCGCTGGTAACTCCGGCTAATATGCTTATCAATAATTTATTTTTATTTACAACGCAGCATATATCCGCCAAAAGCACTTTTATGTCCTGCGGTTTTACGGCTAATATTATAATATTACTAGTACTTATTACTTCTTTATTTGAACGAGCTGTTTTTACGCCGTATAGCTTCCCTAAACGCTGTTTTTTTAATTTATCTATATCACTTACTATTATGCCATTTTTCGAAGCTATGCCATTTAAAAGCAGGCCTTTTATGAGGCCTTGAGCCATATTGCCGCATCCTATAAAACCTATCTTCATAGCCTTCATATTTTTAAACTGAATTTTTGCTAATTTAACACAGAAAACCCGGGGTGTCAATGAAATTCATCCTAAGCCTGCCTGCCGAAGAATTAAAAATATTCACGGTAAAGCCGGCGTATATAATCTACAGCTGAGCTTATTGCGTTTTTCGGGCCTTTTCTGATAACATCTTTTCTTTTTTCGATTTCTTTAAAGCCGTATTTCACCAGCCCTGTCGCGGTCGCGAATATATGCCCCGACATGGACCTTGGCATATTAGCCAGCTCTGTTATGTGCCCTATTCTTACAGGGCAGCCAAATTCTATTTCCGCCATTTCTGCTGCGCCTTCCAGCATAGAGGAGCCGCCTGTCAGCACGACTCCGTTTGAAGCGTCTCTGAAAATGTGGCTTTTATAAGCAGCTTCTTTGATATCTGCAAACATTTTTTTGTACGATTCCTGAAGTACGGCCTGCAATTCTTTCTTACGCACAACACGTTTTCTGGAATCTACATTTAATATAAGTTTATCGTCATCCGTAAATTCTCTGTCCAGGATACCGCTTTCAAGCTTCAGGGATTCTGCGGCTGATTCAGACAAATTAAGCTTAGCGGAAATCTGGTTTGTCACATTATTCCCGCCTATTGTCATCACTTTCAAGTAACGCATCAGGCCTTCGGTGTATATGGAAACTTCGGTCAGGTCTGCGCCTATATCTACAAGGGCCGTGCCTATTTGTTTTTCATGCTTGGATAAAAGCGCCATAGATGTCGGAATAGATGAAACAACTGCCGCGGCAATGCCTGTGCCGCTTTGGCGTATAGCTTTTTTAAGGTTCTCGAACATAGCCGCTTTCGTTGTTATAAGGTATAAATCCGATTCAAGTTTAATGCCAAACATGCCCGAAGGGTCCGCTATGCCTTTTTCGCCGTCTATTGTGTATCCGTAATGAATATAATGCAAAATCTCGCGTTCATAGGGTATGCTTATGGACCTGGCATTATCATCCGCTTTTCTGACATTGTACCGCGTTATTTCGCTGTCTCTGTCGGATATCACCACTTCACCGCGGCTTTTAATGCCTTCTATGTTCGCATCCATAACATTTACGTAAACGGAATTGATTTTTGTATCAGCCTCTGACTCTGCTTTGTAAATAACCCTGCTTATAACATCCGACAGCCCCTTAAGATTAACCACTACTCCTTTTTTAACGCAGTCGTTTTTGGCGAAGGCGCAGCTAAGTATATTAAAAGTACCGTCATTTGTTTTAGAGCCGATGACACAGCATACTTTTGATGTGCCTATATCCAGCCCCGCAATAATTTTTTCCTTTGTCATTTTTCTCCTATTTAGGTGTTACTACGATATCATCGAAACGCATATCTATCGCTTTTGGTTTTAATCCTTTGCTTTGAAGGTCAGCGAGCACTTCTTCGAGTTTATCGCTAATGGTTGTAAAATTCTGCGTACCCATCTTGATCTGTATACCGTTTTCCAGATATATCACAGGGTTAAACTCATCGTATATGTCTATTTGTTTTATTTTATAATTTTCCTCAAAATCCGTTGTTTTAATCTGCCCTATAAGCTGAATCGCCCTGTACATAGAAGCGGAATATATGCGGCGGTTTCGCGGAAGCCGGCTTTCGCTTATGTAAATTCCGACGACAACCGGCAATTCTTCATAAGAAATCGCGCTTGATCCCGGCAAAACAACCGCCTCTTCGCTTACCAGGTAATATTTTGCGGATTTTACCTGGCAAAACGGCACTCTTTTCTGATAAACAACCGTTATTTTATCCGGCAGGTTTCTATGCACTCTTACATTCTTGATTTCAGGATAAGACGCTTCTATCTGCCTCTGGCATTTTTTAAGATCCAGATTAAAAATATTTATACTTTTTTTTAGCGGCAGGATTGTTTTTGCCTGCGTCACGCGGTTGTTTTCATCGGCGTATATCATTTCTATATTTTTTACTATAAAATACTCCGAATTAATTATATTGCCATAGGTATATTTTACGATAAAAAAAACAACGATTGCCGCAATAAAGATATATAAAAACTCTGCCTTAAACCTGCTTTTCCTAGCCATGAGAAACTTTCACCCTCACGGATTCTATCATTATCAGGCACATCCTGGCAAAATCTATTCCCGCAGCTTTGGCAGCCTTAGGTAAAAGGCTTGTGGCTGTTAAGCCCGGAATTGTATTCACCTCTAAAACTTTCATCGCGCCGCGCTTTGAAAGCATAATGTCAACCCTTGAAAAACAACGGCATCCTAATAATTTATGCGCCAGAAGCCCGAGTCGCTGAGCTTCGCGGGCATTTGTTTCGTTTATATCCGCAGGCACTACATACTCCGTCATTCCCTGAGTGTATTTGGACTTATAATCATAGATGCCGGATTTCGGCTTTATGTGAATAACAGGCAATGCGTTATCATCCAGTATGCCGACTGTCAGGTCCTCGCCCTCTATAAGCTGCTCCACTAAAACATCGTCGTCGTATAAAAATGCCTGCTTAAGCGCCTTATCCAGATCTTTTTTATCCGACACGATAGTTAATCCTATGCTGGAGCCTTCTTTATTCGGCTTTACTACTACGGGAAAACTGAGATCCGAAAAATAGGGAGCTGCCCCCATTTTCATTACAATATATTTAGGCACAGGAACACCTGATTTCTCGAATATCTGACGTGATGCCAGCTTATCCATGGCAAGGCGGCTTGCTTTGGGGCCTGAACCTGTATATGGGATATTTTCCCTATCAAGCATCGCCTGAAGAGTGCCGTCTTCGCCAAATTTTCCGTGCAGCGCTATAAATGCCACATCCGCTTTTTCATCGCGTATCTGCTTTACCGGATCATCCGAGACATCTATACATACCGCATCCACGCCCGCGCCTTTTAATGCCTCAAAAACCGCAGTACCGGATTTTATCGAGACATCTCTTTCGCTTGACCGGCCCCCTAAAAGTACAGCTACTCTCATGAAATTATTTTTACCTCTTCTTCCAGGTTGATGCCATAGGCCTTTTTGACTTTATATTTAATAAGCTTTGTAAGAAAAATAATATCTTCCGCTCTGGCATTGTGTTTATTTATTATAAAATTCGCGTGCCTTGAGGATATCTGCGCCCCGTTAAAAGATCTTCCCTTAAGGCCGCATTTGTCTATCATCTCTCCGGCAGAAAGATGAAAATTTTTTGGATTTTTAAAAATACATCCCGCGCTTGGGGCGGCATAATCCTGTTTTTGTTTTTTTATCGCAAAGTTTTCTTTTAATAGCGCCTCTGTTTCTTTTTTATCCCTGCGTTCGAATTTAAATTTCGCGCTTGTTATAATATAATTGCCTAATCCTGATTTTCTATAACCAAAACCTATGTTTTGTTTTTTTATTTTTTTTATCACACCGGCCCTATCGATTACTTCCGCTTCTTCCAGTAAATCACAGATGTCGTTATTTTTGGTTCCGGCGTTGCCAAAAACAGCGCCGCCTACGGTCCCGGGAATTCCGGATAAAAATTCATATCCGCCGAGAGAACGCGCCATAGCAGCCTTAAAAAAATTGTTTAATAGGGCGCCCGCGCCCGCAACCGCGTAACAGGCTTTAAATTCTATGTTTTTAAAAACAGGCGCATTCAACCTTACAAAGACCTTTTCTATGTTTCCTGGCTTTGCTATTATATTACATCCGGCGCCTATTGTGAATACCGGAATTTTATTTTTTCCGGCATCCGAAACAATCCTGCACAGCTGCTGGGTTGATTCCGGTTCTATCCAGATTCTGGCGCGGCCGCCGGCTTTTATGCTTGTGTGCCGCGAAAGCGGCTCATCAAATTTTATATTACCGTATAACGGGCTGTACAGCATTTAATTTCTCTATCAGCTCATCCGCGAGCCTGTTTATGTCGCCTGCGCCCAAAATAATAACAAGGTCGCCTTTTTGCACTATACCCATAAGATGCCCGCAGATCTCTTCTTTTTTCGGAATATATAATACATTTTTTCTGTGCATATTTACTATTTCATCATAAATAATCTGAGATGTTACGCCGAATATCGGCTGCTCGCTGGCAGCATATATATCAGTCAGTATCAGGGTATCCACGTTCACAAATGCGGTCGCGAATTCTTTCTTAAGAAATTTTGTCCTGGTATAACGATGCGGCTGAAAAACCGCTATGATTCTTTTTCTGTCAAGTACGCGGCAGGCCTTTAAAGTGGCTCGTATTTCCGTAGGATGATGCGCGTAATCATCTATTATAAGTATATCGTTTATATCCGCTTTTACCTGAAACCTGCGTTCGGCCCCGCGGTATTTGGAAAGCGACTCCGCTATTTTGTTGAAATCCAGGCCTATATCCATCCCTATTAGTATCACCGCCAACGCATTCAATATATTGTGCTCCCCGGGTATATTTAATTTAACGCTCCCCAGGGTATGCTTGTTGTAGGTGCATGTAAATTCGCTTGTCATATTATCTAATTTAATCTTATCCGCGCGCAGCATATTTGCGGGGCTGAATCCATAGGTAAGCATTCTGGATTTTATCTGCGGCGTTATTTTCTTTATCCTTTCATCGTCGCCGCAGCAAATTACGGCGCCGCCATCAGTTACTTTATTCGCAAACTGCAGATAAGCCGAGCAGATGTCTTCTATGCTGTTGTAGAAATCGAGGTGTTCGGCGTCTATGTTGGTTATTACTGCATATTTCGGAGAAAGCGCCAGGAACGAACCGTCGGATTCATCTGCCTCTGCCACAAAATATTTCCCTTTGCCCATTAAAGCATTACCGTTAAACCTATCGATTATCGCACCTATAACGCTGGTAGGGTCGTATCCTAATTCAAAAAGCATAGTGGTTGCCAAAGAGGATGTAGTTGTCTTACCGTGCGCTCCGGAAACTGCGATGCCGATTTTACCCTTCATTAATTCACTCAAAAACGCGCCTCTGGGCCATGACGGTATACCCGAATACACGGCTGTTCTAAGCTCCGGATTCTGAAATGTTACTGCGGATGAATACACAACCATATCAGGCGCGCTTAAGTTCTCTTTTGTGTGCCCTATAAAAATCTGCGCGCCTTCCGCTTCAAGCTTTTTTGTAATCCTGTTCGGTTTTACATCGGAGCCGGTTATTTTATGGCCCTGCTTAAAGCAAAGCCAGGCAAGCCCGCTCATGCCTATACCGCCTATCCCTATAAAGTGTATATGTTTTTGTTTTTTAAACATTATCTAAAATAAGTTTTGCCAATGATTCCGCCGCTTCAATCTGTGCCAGTTTTTTTATATTTTCCGAGAGTGATAAAAGTTTATTTTTATCTTCCAGGAGGGACAACACCGCCTTTTTAAGAATATCTATGCCATCAAGGCGTTCTTCGTTAATAACCATAGCAGCGCCTCTCGCTTCCAGGTGTTGCGCGTTTTTACTCTGATGCGCGCCGGCACCGGTATACGGTATTAAAATTGCCGGTACGCCAAAGGCGCAAAGTTCGGATATTGTAATTGCCCCTGCCCTGCAGACCGCAAAATCAGCTGCTTTATATAAAAGCCCCATTCTCTCAAAAAATGGGTACACCTTAGCCGAAACTTTGATATTATTATACGCAGACTGCACATTATCAAAATCATCCGTGCTTGTCAAATGGATTATCTGCAAACAATCCAACGCCGCTTTCGAAGTATGCCTGAGCATATTTAAAAATAACTCGTTTATACGGCGCGAACCAAGGCTCCCGCCCATAACCAGGGCTGTCTTCTGGGTAACACTCAACTCAAGTAAGCGGCAGGCCCTTTCTCTGTCAAGAGCAGCCATATCTTCTAAAAGCCCGCTTCTTATGGGGTTGCCGGTTACAACGCATTTTTTATCGCGCAGACAACGATTGTTTTCAAACCCAAACGCTGCTTTATCGGCAATTTTCAATAAAAGCTGATTCGCGCGGCCGGGAACAACATTCTGCTCGTGTATAAAAATCTTCTTGCGCCGCTTTTTAGCTTCTACGAGTATTGGGCCGGAAATATACGCGCCAAACCCTACAACAACATCCGGATCAAGCGAATCAAGAATGCGGCCGGGATTTGAAAATGAAAACATAAGTTTTATCAAAAACGGAATCCATTTAAATGATATTCCATAAGGCATTCTCGGAGCTTCCAATGCAGAGTAACTGTAATTTGATTTATCGAGCATGCCGGTGTTAACGCGCTTGTCTACACAGAAAGATATTTCGATATTCGGGCTCATATCTCTTATTTTATTTGCCAAAGCTACCGCAGGAAATATATGCCCGCCTGTGCCTCCTGCCACGATTAATATTTTCATAAATTACCTTCTGTGCCTCGCTATATTCAAAAGCAACGCCACGCTTAACATGCTATACACCAGCGAAGAACCGCCGTAGCTTATAAAAGGCAGCGGCAGGCCCTTAGTCGGTATTGCGCCGGTAACTGCGGCTATGTTTACTATTGCCTGGAGCGCTATCATTGCCACAAGCCCGAATGCCAAAAGCTGCCCAAACAGGTCTCTGGCGTGATATGCTATATAAATACCCAGGTAAATCAATATCAGAAATAAGACAATTACGCCGAATGCGCCCAAAAAGCCCAGCTCCTCTCCTATTATGGAAAAAATAAAATCCGTGTGCGCCTCGGGCAGATAAAAGAGTTTCTGCCTGGAATGCCCGAGCCCTACTCCCAGAATACCGCCGCTTCCCAGGGCTATAAATGACTGGACAATCTGAAAGCCTACTCCCTGAGGATCAGCCCATGGGTTTAAAAACGCCAGCATTCTTTTTAAGCGGTATGCC
>JAFGKX010000067.1 GCA_016928375.1 Candidatus Omnitrophota bacterium
AAAATGAGGTATTATAGCATGCCTACAATAGGACATTCTTATTTTGGTATAATAGGACATTATCATTTTGGGATCACAGGGAAAAATTAACCCAATCTTTGTTTTATTTCCAAATGCGCGCCTTTTAAAAACTCCATTGCTGCCATACGGTTTTTACCTTCAGCCTGAACTTCCAGCACTCTTAAAGCGCTGTTTGCGCAGGCAATCGTAAAATATTCTCTGGAAACATCTATTATCTCTCCCGGAGAATAACCGCTTTTTTCGCCTCCTGCCTCGGCTTTATATATTTTTAATAATTTACCATCTATGCCTGCCTGCCCTGCAGGCAGGCAAGTATATGCCCCGGGCCATGGTTGAGTGCCGCGTATAAGGCACTGTATTTTCTGCGCCGGGTTGTTCCAGTTAATAAGCCCATCTTCTTTCTTTAGTTTTGGCGCATAAGTCGCAAGGCGCTCGTTCTGTTTTGTAAACACCTCTCTGCCCGAAGACACAAGGCCCACCGTAGCAGCCAATGTCTCCGCGCCTACGATAGAAAGCTCTCTATATACGTCTAAAGATGTGTTTTCCCGCGATATGGATATTGTCTGGCTTGTTATAATGTCGCCTGCATCTACCTTTTCATTCAGCTTTATTACCGTCACTCCGGTTTGTGGTTCTGCGTTGATAACAGCCCAATTGCACGGAGCAGCACCCCTGTATTTAGGTAGGAGCGACGCGTGCAGGTTTATGCAGTATTTTTTCGGTATTTCAAGAATTTCTTTTCTCAGTATCTCGCCGTAAGCAATTACCACAAAAAGGTCCGCGCGCTTTTTCTTAAGCAATGCAACGATATCCTGCGATAAAAGATTTTCCGGCTGAAGTATCTCCAGGCCCAGCTCATAAGCAGCTACTTTTACCGGAGACGACAATAGCTGCATGCCTCTTCCGCCTTTTTTATCCGGCCTTGTGATAACGCAGGATATTTTATGCGCGCTTTTCGATAAAGCGCGAAGGCTTGGAACCGCAAAATCCGATGTACCGAAAAATATTATGTTCATCCCGCACCTTTTCGTTTACTCCCGCATCCTTTTTATTATTAAAGATGCGGGATTCATAATGGATCCACATCCACGGTTAAACGGGCTCCTGAAGGCCTGGAATTTTTAAGGATATCTTTTAATTTTTCTGTTATTATTTCCAGGTTTTTCACTTTCAGTATTACATTCCAGCGAAACTGTCTGCGCAATTTATATATCATATCCGGAACAGGCCCTGCCACTTCATAACAGCCGGATGTTTTAAGCTTGCATAGAGTTTTCGCAAGTTCCGATGCGGCAGATTTGGCTTTTTCTTCCTTATATGAACGCAGTGTAACAACTATCATATTTGAAAACGGCGGAAGTAGCAATTCTTTTCTTAATAAAATCTCTTTTTCATAGAAACTCTCGTAATCATGCTGCACCGAGCACAATATAGCGTAATGATGCGGTGTATAAGTCTGTATTATTACCCGGCCGGGCTTTGAACCTCTTCCTGCCCTGCCCGCTACCTGCGCAAGCAGCTGAAAAGTCCTTTCTCCGGCTCTAAAATCCGGAAGATTAAGCGCAGTATCCGCGGATATAACCCCTACCAGCGTAACCTGCCCAAAATCATGCCCCTTGGCTACCATCTGAGTACCCACTAAAATCTTGTATTTACCGGAAGCAAAATCTTTAAGTATTTCTTTGTGGCTCTGCCTTTTGGTCATTGAATCCGTATCCATGCGCCCTATCGCGGCTGTGGGGAAAAATTTATGCAGTTCGCTTTCCACCCTTTGCGTCCCAAACCCGAAATAATTAAGATAAGATGATCTGCATTCGGGGCATATATCTACCGGATCTATCTGATAATTACAGTAATGGCATATTAATTTCTTTTTATCCGAATGGAAGTTTAGCGCAACGTTGCATTTCCTGCAGCGGAATACATACCCGCATTTTTTGCAATTCGCATACGTGGAAAAACCGCGCCTGTTAAGAAACAATATGGCCTGCTCATTATTATCAAGGGTTTTGTTAATGGCCTCGTTTAATACGCGCGAGAATACTATATGCCGCCTCTTTCTTTCGACAATCTCTTTCCTCATATCAACTATGTTGACGACAGGCAGGGCCCTTTTTTCTATTCTCTCCCTTAAATTAACAAGTCTATATTCTTTGTGTTTTGCCTTATAATAAGATTCCAGAGAAGGCGTTGCCGAGCCTAATATTACCACAGCGCTTGAGTTTTGAGCTCTCTGAACAGCTGCCCAGACAGCGTTATATCTGGGCGTATCCTGCTGTTTGTATGATGTGTCATGCTCTTCATCGACGACAACAAGCCCCAGGTTTTTTACCGGAGAGAATATTGCCGAGCGCGTGCCTATCACTATATGGCATATGCCGTCTTTTATTTTTTTCCATTGTTCGTATTTCTGCCCCTGCGTAAGCCTTGAATGAAATGTTGCTACTTTTTCCTTATACCTTGCGTGAAATCTTTCAACTGCCTGCGGAGTAAGCGATATTTCCGGAACAAGCACAATACATGCTTTCCCCAAGGATAAAACTTTTTCTATCGCCTGAAGATACACTTCAGTCTTTCCGCTTCCGGTAATTCCATGCAATAAGAAAACCTGGTGCTGCTTTTGTTCAATCGCTTTGTAAATCTCTTCCAGCGATTTTTTCTGATCCTGCGAAGGAGGCATGTGTGTTGTGGGCTCTATATGTTCAGGAACGTCTTGTTTTCTTGCGTTTACTTTAACCTTGCCTTTTTTAAGACTTGACGGTATCGCGGCGTCTATTGCCTCGCCCCAGGAACAAAGGTAGCGCCTTGACATCTGTTTTGTAAGATTGAGCATATTCTCATCAAGGATGGGTTCTGTTTCGATAAGCTGCTCGATTTCTTTAGCAGAAGGAAATTTACTCGTCGGCGAAAGGCCGACTACATATCCGACCAGCCGCCTTGGCCCAAAACTTACCCATACTCTGCATCCGGGCTTAACAGCATCTTGAAGCGGTTTTGGTATTTTATAATCAAACGGCCCTTCTACGGGCAGATTCACTAAGACTTTGGCGAACATTATTGTATTTCTTTCAGTTCTTTCTGGATTTTCTGCATATCTTCCCAGACTAATCTCTTGTCCTGGGGGTTACGCAAAAGATATGCCGGATGAAAGGTAGGCATCACTTTTATATTGTTGTAATTGTAAAATTTACCTCTGGCCCTGGTTATGGACATTTCCATCATAAGCAGCGCCTGTGTAGCAGGCCTTCCCAGGCAGCATATTATCTTCGGCTTTATTATGTCTATCTGCCGGGTCAGGTAATTTCTGCATGCGATAGTTTCGGAGGAAAATGGCGTGCGGTTTTGCGGGGGGCGGCATTTAAGACTGTTTGCTATATACACATCTTCTCTTTTTAAACCGATTGCCTCTATGATTTTTGTAAGCAGCTGGCCAGCTTTTCCCACAAACGGCCTTGCTTGTATATCTTCTTCCATGCCCGGGGCTTCGCCTATAAACATAAGCACGGCATTGGGGTTACCTTCACCGAGCACTGTGTTCCTCCTTGTTTTGAATAATTCGCATTCCTTGCAGTCCTTCGCTTCCTGCCTGACTTTTTCAAGCTCTTTAAGCTTATCTTCATGGCCAATACCTTCTGAAGCCGCGGAAGCGGCATCTATCGATACGGCAAACATTTCCCTGAATGTCATTTCCTTCAAGCCGGATTCTTTTTCCAGCTCTATGTAATTTTTTACGTCTTTTATTATAGACTTTAATTCTTCCATAATGATTTTAAGATAAATTCCGCTATATCCCTGGCTGACTCAGGCTTTGCCAACCGGGAAATTTTATTCTTTATTTCACTTAGCCCTGTTTCATCGGACAATAAACCCAAAACAACCGTGCTTGCCTGCGAAGGCTTTTTGATCTTAAAGCCCACACCGTTTCTTAATAAGAATTTCGCGTTACGCGCTTCCTGCCCGGGTATCGGGGCAATGCCTATTATTGGAAGCGTACATGCCAAAGATTCCGAAGATGCCATGCCGCCTACTTTGGATATCATAACATCGGAAAGGCTCATAATCTCATCCATGTTGTTGCAGAATCCGAAAATAAATGTCGGTTTTTTAAATCCGGATTTTAAGGAAGATAGTTGTTCGTAAAGCAATTGATTTCTGCCGCACACCACCAATATCTGGCAATCCAGATCTATCTTCTGAAGATCGCAGACTATTTCCTTTATCGGGCCTACGCCAAAACCTCCGCCCATGACCAATACGGAGAATTTATGCTTTTCCACAGACATTTTTTTTATAATATCGCCTTTGTTTTTTAGAACAGAAAACTTTTTTTCTATCGGTATGCCGAAAACCCTGATTTTACTTTCAGGTATTCCTCTTTGTATAAGATTTTGCCTGGTATCTTCAGCGCCGACTATATACGCATCTACGCATTTTCCCAGCCACACGTTGTGCGCTTTATAATCCGTTATTACGGTTACAAGAGAAGTATTTATTTTTTTACGCATTTTAAGCCAGCTTAAAAGTTCGGTCATCATAAAATGCGCGGAAACGCAGACATCGAAATTCTCTTTTTTTAAAAATTTAACCAGTTTTCTTGTGTTTACCCAGTTGGTAAGCCTGCGAAACGGCCATACCAACGCGTAAAAAAACTTTGTATCCAGGATATAATAAAAAAATCCCCATAAGGTAGGCGTATACTTTACCATAAATATATATCCCATCATGTAGGTAAATTTAAAAAATTTGCTGGTGTAATCCAGCGAATCGGCTAGGATAATTTCCGCGCCGGGCGGACTTTGTCTTTTTAACTCCTCATAAACAGAAACAGCGGCCTTTTTGTGGCCTTCGCCTGCCGATGCGTATGATACGAGTACTTTCATCTTTTTAATGCTTCCTTTATTTTTCTTATGTGTTCCGGCGTAGTGCCGCAGCAGCCGCCTATTACATTGGCGCCGGCATTGATAAGAGCCGGTATATGTTTTGAGAATTCATCCGCAGACTGAGCGTATACTGTTTTGTTATTTACCAGTTTTGGATTTCCCGCATTAGGTTCGGCTATTATAAATGCCGTGGTTAGCGGCCTCATCCGGGCTATAACTTCTGTCATTTGCTCTATGTCCACGCCGCAATTTGCGCCTATTACATCTACGCCTGTCATAAGCACCTCATCCACCATCTGCGGAATGGTTGCTCCCGAGGTGGTTCTGTAAGCGCCTTGTTTTGTTTTTGAAAAGGACATGCACGCGATAAGCGGGATCTTCTTTACATTTTCTTTTATTGCTATAACAGCTGCCTTTAATTCTTCGATATCCGTCATGGTTTCTATTATAATAGCGTCCGCGCCTTCTGCCTCAAGTATCTTTGCCTGCTCCAGAAATACATCATAGCATTCGTCAAATTTCAAACTACCTGCCGGTTCCAGGTATTCTCCGGTAGGCCCGATATTTCCCAGCACGTATGCTTTATCCGCAGCTGCTGCTTTCGCTATTTTTACGGCATCAGAATTTATTTGCGCCAGTTTTTTATCTATTTTGAATTTTTTCAGCTTTATTCTGTTTGCGCCGAAAGTATTCGTAGTGATCATATCCGCGCCTGCTTTTATGTATGAGTTGTGTATTGCGAATAAAACCTTATGGCGCTTTATCGCCCATAATTCCGGGCACTCGCCTAACGGCAAACCTTTTTCTATCAATTGCGTGCCCATTGCGCCGTCGCACACCAGCACTTCATCCTTCACTCTTTCCATAAGAGGTTTCATGCTACCGTCTCCCTTTTAGCACTATATCTCTCACTGCACGATACAAATCCTTTGCAATATAGTGCGGTTTTACTTTCCATTTTGTATTGATATCGCGCCTATTGTTATAGCCGGATAAAACAGCTATCGCCTTTATGCCGAATCTTTTTCCAACAACGGTATCCCGCTCGGTATCTCCTATAAAATATGAATTCTTCTTGTCTGCCCTGGCGCCCTTAACCGCTCTTTTTATAAGCCCTATTTTCGGTTTTCTGCATGCGCAGCCATGGTCAGGGTGGTGTATACAATAACATATGCAATAAAGTTCAGCACCTGCTTTTTTTATACCTTGAATCATTTTTTTGTCTATTGCCTTTAAATCAGCCCTGGTAAATAACCCTTTTCCTATACCGCCCTGGTTGGAAATAACCGCAACGGTAAAACCCGCGTCATAAAGAAGCTTTATTGCTTTTAATGAACCGGGCAAAAACATAAATTCCTTCGGCTTCTTTACATAATCAAGATAAATAGGGTTTTTATTTATTACTCCGTCTCTGTCTAGAAATACAAATTTTTTCATTTCGTTCCCGCTTTTTTGTTTTTTATAATCTCTCCCGCTAAATCTACAAACCCGAGCATAAAAGCAATAATTATTAGCCACAAAATCTTAGCATCTACTGTTTCGCGTTCTATGAAAAATTCCTCTTTTAGATGAAATACAATTACCAGGACAAGCATCCAGATAAAAAGCTTATATTCCTGGCTTTTTATTAAACGCTTAAAACTAAACGGCCATTTCTCGCCTTTACGATACGGAAAAATCGTGGGTATAATAGCCGGCACATGCTTTACATAATCGATATATTCATTTTTAAATTTTTGCTCCAGCATTTTTTCTTCTTTTTTTACAGTATTATAATAAACAGCTGCCATGATAATAAGAAAAAGGAATCCAAAATAATAAAGGTTGAGCATAATAACGAAACCTGCGGTAAGAAGCACTGTCCCGAGATAAAGCGGGTGCCTTACAATGGCATATGGGCCGGAAGTGGTGAGTTTTTCCAATTTTATTGCGTATCCATTAGCCCATACTCTCAACAGAAGCCCCGCTAAGATAAACCATATCCCTGCCATTATTGATTTATCATTAGGCCTAGAAAAAAGAACCGCAAAAACAGCAAAAGGATACAATATCGCAAAACGCAATTTAAACAACCTCTTAAATCTATCCTGCATTACAATCTCCTTAAATTAAACAGGCACGGCCTGATATTATGCAATATGTTCTGGTTTTACTATGTTTATATATTTTTCTTACATTACTGTAAAGCACTAAAATAATATTTAACATCGCTTACCAGAACCTCTGACCATTTTTTTAAACACTTAAAAGATATTTTCTGATTTGCAATCACATGCTTAATTCTTCTAAGCCTGATACAGGCTATTTTATAGAGCCTGATAATTGAACCATATTTAATCTTTTTATAATACATGCGCTCGAAATGCAATATGATGTCATGTCTTGGAATATTTTTTAAATCCCAATGGGTCTTTAGCCCTGACCAGTGAATAATAAATCCTTTATGGGCATCTTTAGTCATCTGGTCTATGCAAATTTTATTAAGTTCGTTGTGCGTCCGCCCTATCCTGAACCTTACCCTCCTTAAAGTTATTTCTTTGGCTGCCATTTTTTTCAAAAGTATGTAATTAACGATTCCCTGCTCCTTACACTTAAATACTTCGGGACGGATATTCCTGGCGGTATCGCCATTCCAGTCTATCAGGCCATTAAAATCTTTTCTTTTTAACAAGCCGCTGGTAAAAACCAACTGGCCCATATTAAACCTGAATTCCGGCAGAGTAAAAGCCGGGTCTATATTCTTTAATCCCAACTTATTAAAAAACGCCTCTTCGGATTGCTGAGGATTAAAGCCTTCTTCCGCAACTATAAAATCTTCGTCATATTTTTCCAGCATATCAAGGACAGGGCCGCTTAGTATTATATCTGAATCAAGGCATATGCAGCGTTTTTTAGGTAAAAAAACATCGCTTCCATTTTTTGCAGCCCGGCCAGATTTTTTTTGATACGCGCGACTGAAACATTCCATTTATTTTCTATATCCGAGGTATCAAAATAACCTTTGTGATTGTCCTTTAAAAGAGATATGGGTATTTCAGGATACCAGAAACGTACGCTTGCCACAAGCGCCCTGGTAAATCTTTCGTCAATCCTGCAGCAGCCTATATATACCTGCTCGATCTTCATCTTTAAGTTTGCCTGCGAACAAGTTCCCAAT
>JAFGKX010000068.1 GCA_016928375.1 Candidatus Omnitrophota bacterium
AATTTTTTTGACTATTATTTGGAATAGTATTATAATAAATATAATAAATTAAACGGCAAAATCGGCTCGGTGGGATGAAAAGGGGGTAATTATGCCGAAGATAATGGGTCGTAAGAGAGGCATAGAAGAAAAAGTTTTAGACGTAGATGCTACTATGCAGGGTACTATGATTTTCAAAGATCCGGTCAATCTCAAGATAAACGGAAGATTTGACGGATCATTGACAACGCGCGGCATTCTGGTGATAGGAGATACCGCGATAGTCAACGCCAACATAGAAGGCGATGAAATTACCATAGCCGGTAATGTTAAGGGCAACATAAAAGCAAGGTCCGCCTTAAGAATAATAGCGCCAGCTAAAATAATAGGCGACATACAAACACCGGTATTAGGCATTTCAGAAGGAGCGATTTTTGAAGGCAGGTGCCATATGGAAGAAATAGGCGATATCGCGACGTTTTCAAGCATGCTCAGCATTGAAGAAGTCGCCTCTTACCTTGAAGTAGAACCTTCCTTAGTGAATGAATGGGCATCCCAGGGTAAGATTCCTGCCAGGCGGGAAAATAATTCCTGGACATTCGAAAAAACGTTAATCGATGACTGGATTTTAAAAGAGAAGGTAAAATAATACTCACCCCCGGTAGAAAAGATGGATGAAAAACGTTTATTGAACATAAACGAGGCTGCCCGCTTTTTAGATAAATCAGAAAAAGAAATAAAGAAACTGGTAGAAAACGGCGCGCTTCCTGCATATCAGATCGGCGGCATACATCTTCGGTTCAGGTTGGAACAACTTAAGGAATTCCAAAAAAGCCCGGAGACTTTGCCTGTCGGCAGTAAAAGCAGCAATATGGCGCTGGATAATATCAGAGACTTTTTTTATTTCAACGATTTCTATATAATGGCGGTCGCAATACTGGCCTTTTTGGTATTTGTTATCGTAAAAAACATAAGTTAAATGAAGCATATAATATTTTTTCTGATGTTTTTCATACTGCAATCCAGCGTTTACGCTGATACCGTTTATATGAAAAACGGCGAAGAGCAAAAAGGTATAGTCGTAGAAGAGTATATTGACAGGATAAAATTAAGTACCGCAGACGGCGAGATAGAAATATTAAAAAATAATATAAAAGATATCCTTTACGATATGCCGGCTCAGAACCTGGTAAAATTGGGCGATTTTCACAGGCAAAAAGGTAATACCGCCATTGCCTACCTTTATTACAGCAAAGCGCGTGAAGTAGACCCGTCTTTTGAACCTGCCATGGCAAGATACGCAGAGGTGTCCGCCTTGCTTATCAAGCGTTCCGATAAGCAGCTGGAAAACTCAATAGAAAAAAGAAAGGCCCTGCTGCAGGCCAAAGACGGCATAATAAAAACCGACGCGGAAATGAGCCTTACCCCGCAGGAGAAGCTGCAGAAATATACAGGCATAAGCCTTATATTAAAAAAGGGCAGGCCGTTTGTCGAATATGTTACACCTGCTTCTCCCGCTTATCAG
Source organism: Candidatus Omnitrophota bacterium (assembly GCA_016928375.1). Classification (GTDB taxonomy): domain Bacteria; phylum Omnitrophota; class Gorgyraeia; order JABMRG01; family JAFGKX01; genus JAFGKX01. The sequence goes on from JAFGKX010000068.1 coordinate 1,505, forward strand.
GCAGGAGTAAGAAGCGGTGATTATATAATTTCGGTCTGGACGAGGCTTACGCAATATATGTCGCTTGAGGATGTATGTGATGCGATAATAGCCAGCTCTACGGGCGAGACAAGCATTACTATAGAGAGGACGATAAATTTAAAATCTGCCGGTACACCGGGGTATTCCACTGGCGGAATAGCGTCTTTAGGGTTTTACCTTGATATGACAACAGGCGGATTGACGGTTACGCGTGTTATGAATAATTCTTCGGCATTTAAAAACGGCCTTGCGCCGTCGGATATCATAACGAGTATAAACAATAAGCCCACAAGATATATGCCGCTTAAAGAAACGATTAGTTTAATAAAATCGTCAAAAGATAACTGCGGGATTACTATTAACAGGTATGCGGTTATCTGGAAAAAATCCGCTTAACGCAGGATAGAGGTAAATTGATATGGCAGATAATGCATACAAGAGAAAAACGTATCTGGTAAAAAGGGCCTTTCAGCTTAAATATACCGGAGTTATATTATTATTTATTCTTATGACCGTTTTTCTGGCAGGCGCTACAACGTATTATGCGGTATTCCCGTATCTTTCCGAAAAACTGGCCAATGTATATCCGCAGAACAGGCTTATTTCCATATTGTCGGATGCAAATCTTAAATTGTTGTATAGTTCAGTGATACCGATTGTTTTGGCAGTATGGATAGGCATTATGCTTTCTCACAGAATAGCAGGCCCCTGGTCCAGGCTGGAAACTATGCTTAATGATATTGCAAAAGGAAACGTGGTAAAGGCAATCAAGCTTAGAAAAGGAGACGAGCTTCAAAGCCTGGCAGGCGCAATAAACCGTCTTATAGACCGCCTGGAAATACACAAAGAAACAACTGCCGGACAGATGAAAACAGCGCAGGAAAACATAGAACTGCTTAAAGAACAGGCCAGCAGGCCCAATCCGGATCTTGTAGCAATAAGAGATGCCGTGATAAAATTGCAGGCTTCGTTGGACAGTTTTAAGTCAGTCATCTCTTAAACGCTTGACAAGCAGCCGGCTATATATTATACTAAGAATAAGATATATGAGAAATATCACTGCCTATCATAAGCAAATCGCTCAGGCAAGCTTATTTATTTTCGTCCTTATTATTAATTCCTATGTATTTTGCGCCGATAATATTGTTGTCAGCGCAGAAAAGATAGAAAATCAGATAGAATCTAAATTAAGCAAGTCTCAGGAAAAAATAAAACTCCTTAACGAATATTATAATAGGGGCAGGGATTATTTATATAGAAAAGATTACAATAGGGCAATGGAATATTTTCAGAAGGCGCTTAGCATGCAGCCTTCCTACGAGCCGGCAAGGGCATATCTTACAGTGCTGGATGCCGATAAAAACGCTTTCCTTATGAATCAGTATTATGATAAAGCCAGAATATATTATTCAAAAGGAATATACGAAAACGCAGTATCTAACTTAGAGGAAGCGCTTAAAGTAGCGCCTTATAATGAGCCGCTTAAGGAATATTTCAATACGGTAGTTATAAAGCATAAAATAAGCTCTGACCAGGGCGAAATAAGTTCAACCAAGGTCAAAATGGCAGATATCATATCGGAATACGATATTAAGATAAAGCAGGTGGAAGGCCTGGGATTGGGCTTTTTACTAGAGCAGGCGCTTCTACGCTGCCAGGCAGGCGATTTCGCGGGCGCAGTATACTATTACGATTTATGCTATAAGCTTGACCCCAGCAATAAAGAGCGTATAGGCTGGTTCGTGAATGCCACATATGAATTAGAAGATCTTTATACATACCTGGACGAATCCTATAAAAAAATAGAAGAACTATCCAGAGATAATTAGTATAGTTCCTTCCTTAATATATAATAATTCAAAAAATATGGCGCATAAGTTATATCTAATAGATGGCAACTCTTTCTGTTATCGTGCCTATTACGCAATAGGAAATCTGGCGAATTCAAAAGGGTTTCCGACAAACGCAGTATACGGATTTGTCAAACAGATTACGAAGATCATCCATGATGAGACGCCTGATTATATAGCGGTATGCTTCGATATGAAGGAACCGACTTTCAGGCATAAAAAATACGATGACTACAAAGCTCAGAGAAAGCCTATGCCCGATGGGCTTGTGCAGCAGATGCCTGTGATAAAAGAAACAGTCGCTGCTTTTAATATCGCGATATACGAAAAAAGTGGGTTCGAGGCAGATGATGTAATAGGTACCCTGGCAAATGCCGCGTCCAAAAAAGGCATAGATGTTTTTATAGTAACGGGGGACAAAGACGCGTTGCAGCTTGTAGGCGAGCACGTGTTTGTTTACAATACGCATAAGGATAACCTCATATACGACAAGAATGAGGTAGAAAAAAGGTATGAGGTGCCGCCGGAAAAGATAGTAGAGGTAATGTCGCTTATGGGCGATGCAAGCGATAATATACCGGGCGTGAGAGGGATAGGGGAAAAGACCGCGATAAAACTCATAAAAGAATACGGTTCGCTCGACAATGTATACGGCAATATAAACAAGATCAAAAGCGATGCCCAGAAAAAAATTCTCCTTTCTTTCAAAGAAGACGCATATCTAAGCAGGGAACTGGCGACCATAGATACCGCTGTCGACATAGACATAGATTTCTCAAAACTTAAATCAACTGCCCCGGACGGGGATAGGCTGTATCGGATCTTTAAAGAAATGGAGTTCAAGAGCCTGCTCCAGGAATATGCGCCGCAGGGCGCTCTTAAGACAGATTACAGGATGCTTCGTACTGCCGGGGAATTCGAGTCTCTGATAAAAAGTTTAAATAAGGCCCAGGAAGTATGCCTGGATTTTGAAACTACAGGTGTTGACCCAATGCGGGCCGAACTTGTAGGTGTATCATTCTGCCACCAGGAAGGCCATGCGCAGTATATATCTTTACTGGGCAATGAAAAGGATCTGCCAAAAGGCGATGAAATTTTAAAAACACTTAAGCCGTTCTTTGAAAACGAAAAAATAAAAAAGATAGGCCAGAACATAAAATACGAAATACTACTGCTTAAAAACAGGCAAATAGAATTAAAAGGCGTGTATTTCGATACTATGATAGCCTCGTATCTTTTAAATCCGTCGAAGGCAAATCATAACCTGTCGGACATCTCTCTTGAATACCTGGATCATAAACTTATAGAGATAGATGAGCTTATAGGTAAAGGCAAAAACGCCGTTACCATGGACTTGGTTGAGCCGGAGAGGGTGAGTAATTACTGCTGCCAGGACAGCGATGTTACCTTAAGGCTTAAAAACATTATGGAGAAAAAGCTTAAAGAAAAAGATTTATATAATTTATTCTGTGACATAGAAATGCCGCTGGCCGAAGTATTGGCGCAGATAGAATATAACGGTGTTTCCATAGATACTTTATTGCTTCAGGCGATTTCTTCGGAAATGAACAAGCGCCTTGCAAGCATTACCTCTCAGGTTTACGAAACAGCCGGAGGGGAATTCAATATAAATTCGCCCAAGCAGTTATCTGTGATTTTGTTTGAAAAATTGAAATTGCCGGTTGTAAAAAAAACCAAGACAGGCATATCGACCGATGTTGAAGTCTTAACGAAACTTGCCGATAAGCACAAAGTATGCGCGCTTTTGCTTGAATACAGGGAGCTTTCGAAGCTGAAATCTACTTATGTCGATGCGCTGCCTGAAATTATAAACCCCAGGACCAAAAAAGTGCACACGTCTTTTAATCAGACCGTTACCGCGACAGGGCGCTTAAGCTCATCAAGCCCGAACCTGCAGAATATACCGATAAAAACAGAGGAGGGCAAAAGGATAAGAAAGGCGTTTATACCGTCACAAAAAGAACGGTTTATACTTTCGGCCGATTATTCTCAGATAGAATTGCGTATATTGGCGCATTTATCGCAGGATGCGGAATTAATAGAGGCATTTAAAAAGAAAGCCGATATACACCGTCATACAGCATCTTTGATTTTTAACTGCGCCGAAAGCGAAGTTACCCAGACGCAGCGCGCTCAGGCGAAAACGGTAAATTTCGGTATAATATACGGCATGAGCCCATATGGGCTTTCAAAGGAATTAAGCATTACGCCGGAAGAAGCGAAGATTTTCATAGAATCGTATTTCATGCAGTATGAAATGGTAAAAGAATATATGGATAACCTGCTTACATTCGCCAGGGAAAATCATTATGTGTTTACTATGTTTGGGAGGCGAAGATATATGCCGGATATAAATTCCGAAAACCAGAATATAAGGCAGTTTGCCGAACGCACGGCAATAAATATGCCTATACAGGGCTCTGCGGCCGATCTTATCAAGATAGCAATGATAAATATCAACAAAGGCATGAATGAAGCGCGCCTTAAATCCGAGATGATACTTCAGGTGCACGATGAACTTGTATTCGATGTTTTGCCGGGTGAAGAAAAATTTCTGACGGAGTTAATCAGGGATAAAATGGAAAACGCGGTTAAATTAAAGGTGCCGGTTGAGGTAAGTATCAATGCGGGCAAAAACTGGGCGCAGTGTTAAAATGATAATAGGAATTACAGGAACTCTGGCGTCGGGAAAAAGCACCATAGCGTTGCTTTTGTCCGAATCAAAAAATGCCCATGTGCTAAATGCCGACGAGATTACGCATAAAATCCTTCGGGACAATAAAAGCATTATGGAAAAGCTCGCAGCGCGCTTTGGGAAAGCTATTTTCACCGATGGCGGGAACATAGATAGAAAAGAACTCGGCCGTATTGTATTTTTCGACAGGCAAAAGCTAAAGGCCCTGTGCGCGATTATTCACCCTGAAATTATAAGAGAGATAAAAAAATCTACGGAAAATATTTTTAAAGAAAATAAAGACGCGCTCGTTATTATAGACGCACCGCTGCTGATAGAATCCGGACTTCATGATTTCTGCGATTATGTAATAGTAGTAAGCGCTTCTATCGAAAATATTATTAACCGGTTGAAAAAGCATCTGGCCTTGGACGAAGAGCAAGCCCTTAAAAGGATAAGGGCGCAGATGCCTATAAAAGAAAAGGAAAAATACGCGGATTACATTATAGAAAATAACGGTTCTTTGGAAGAACTTAAGGAAAAGGCAAAGGGCCTGGTAAAAAAAATAGGAACTATTTAAAGAAGGGGGAAAGTTAAATGGATATAGAAGAACTTAAAACAAAAAAGGCTGCGGAGTTGAGTAAACTCGCCAAGGACCTTAAAGTTAACGGTATGGCGGGGCTTAAGAAAGAGGAACTTATATTTAGAATATTGCAGGCGCAGACGGAAAAAAACGGCAATATTTACGGAGAGGGCGTGCTCGAGGTGCTGCCGGACGGCTTTGGATTTTTGCGTTCGCCTAATTATAATTACCTGCCATGCCCCGACGATATTTATGTATCGCCGAGCCAGATAAAAAGGTTCGGGTTGAGGACCGGGGATACCGTGAGCGGGCAGGTAAGGCCGCCAAAAGAAGGCGAAAGGTATTTTGCGCTGCTTAAGGTTGAGGCGGTAAATTATGACAATCCGGAAAAATCAAAAGATAAGATATTTTTTGATAACCTTACGCCTCTATATCCGCATGAAAGGTTTAAGCTGGAGCATGATTCGCAGGAGACATCAACCAGGATAATGGATCTATTGACGCCCATAGGAAAAGGTCAGCGCGGTATGATAGTGGCTGCTCCCTACAGCGGAAAAACCATAATACTGCAGAAAATAGCGAACAGCATAAAACTGAATTACCCGGAGACCATTCTTATGGTGCTTCTTATAGATGAACGCCCGGAGGAAGTCACGGATATGAAACGCTCCGTAAAAGGAGAGGTTGTCAGTTCGACTTTCGATGAGCCTGCTCAGCGCCACGTTCAGGTGGCGGAGGTAGTCCTGGAAAAGGCAAAAAGGCTTGTTGAAAGCAAAAAAGATGTCGTTGTGCTTTTAGACAGCATAACCCGTTTAGCCAGGGCATACAACGCGGTTGTTCCGCACAGCGGCAAGATATTATCCGGCGGCGTCGATTCCAATGCGCTGCATAAGCCGAAAAGGTTTTTCGGTTCCGCGAGAAAAGTCGAAGAAGGCGGCTCACTGACGATAATCGCTACGGCATTGATAGATACCGGAAGCCGCATGGATGAAGTAATATTCGAGGAATTCAAAGGCACCGGCAACATGGAGCTTCAGTTAGATAGAACGCTTTTCCAGAAACGTATATACCCGGCGATCGACATAAAAAGATCCAATACAAGAAAGGAGGAGCTGCTTATCGGCGAAGAAGAGCTGAAAAAGATATGGCTTATGCGCAAAGTGCTAAATGAACTTAACACGGATGAGGCCATGCAGCTTTTGATAGAGAAATTAAAAAAGACAAAAAATAATACCGAATTTTTAATGAGTATAAACCAGTAATAAACAGTACGTATCAGATAGAAAGGGAAACGAAAATGAAAGACAAAGTGCATCCGGTTTACAAAGAAACCACGATAACATGCGCGTGCGGTGAGGTTGTGCATACGCGCTCCACAAAGCAGAACCTTAAGGTGGAAATCTGCTCGAAGTGCCACCCGTTTTTTACGGGCAAACAAAAACTCCTCGATTCAGCAGGTATGGTCGACAAATTCAAGAAAAGATATAAAAAATAATGAAAGATTTTGTGTGTCGGCCTCCGCTTGTCGCTTGCTCAGGGAATTGTTCGCTTACGGCGAACGGCGCCCTTCGCTGCACTGTGTCAAAAATTGCCTGCCGGCAGGCAGGCTCCCTTATCGTCAATAAGGAAGTCGCAATTTTATGTCGCTTCGGCCTGGACACACAAAATCTGTACAATGGCTTTGCTTAAAAAGTTAGCAGGAGCGTACTATACAACTGCACCATTAATAAAGAGTTATAAAAAAAGGAGGATGAATAATGTTTTTACGAATATTTAATTCAAATTTTTTTGTAGGGCTGGCTACAATTTTGACTGGCATAGTTATTATTTCTGTTTATTACTTACAAAAAGAACAACAAAAAAAAGATGCCGCA
>JAFGKX010000069.1 GCA_016928375.1 Candidatus Omnitrophota bacterium
AAATATAAAATTACAAAAGGAGATACAGTATCATGAAGAAAAGCTGTATAATAAGTATTATCATTACGTGTTTTATGGTTATATCGTTTTTTGGATGCGGTGATAAGGGAGCATCTGAAAAATCAGGGCTTAAAAAAATTATTGTCGCAGAGATCAAAAGCGAATTCTGGCTCCCGGTATATCTTGCGAAGCCGCTTGGTTTTTTTAAAGAAGAAGGCCTTGATATTGAGTTTGTAGCTTATAAAGACGGCCCTATCGCCTTTCAGGGAATGCATGCGGGCAATTCACAGTTCTGCCTGCTCAGTACAGAGCCTGTTCTCAGGGCTTATGATCAGGGAAAGGAATCAAAAATAATTCTTTCCGCTCTTAAAAGCAAACCTTATATGTTTGTCGGGAGAAAAGGAATTAAAAACATTAAAGACCTTAAAGGCAAAATTGTCTTTGCAGGCATGCCCGGCTCAGCGCCATATTCATTCGCTCAATCTCTTCTGATGAAGGCAGGGCTTAATCCTGATAAAGACGTAACATGGGCGAACATGGAGTACGGCGCTTCGCTTGGCGCACTTGAGAAAGGCACAATCGACGGATTATATCTGCGGCCGACAGCAAAGAATGATGTAAAGAAAATAGAAGCTGTCATTCTGGCAGACATGTCCGATCCGGCTCAGCATAAAAAAGTCTATGGTTCGGATAAATATGAAGCGACTATTGTTACAGTCACAAAGGATTACGCTGAAAAAAATCCGGAAATTATTCAGAATTTTGTCAATGCTGTAGTAAAGGCCATCATCTGGCAGGCAAAGAACAGCGACGAGTTAGTTGCTAAAACAGCAGCTCCGTTCTTTGAAGGCATTAAAATGGATGCTGAATTTATAAACAACTTAAGGCCGTTTTTTTCGCTTAACGGAGATATTTCCAAAGAAGGACATGATACTATTATGAAATTCTGTCTGGAAACAAAGATAGTATCCAAACCGATTCCTTATGAAAAAATAATAGACACTTCATATGTAAAAAAAGCTTACAAGGAATTTAGTAAATAAAACTGAAAAAATTCCATAAAACCGTAAAGTGTTTAATATACTTTGCGGTTTTATCCTGAATTATTTTCGGGTTATTTCAAACAGAGGAAATCATGAAAAGAAAAAGAAAGATAGTCATTCTTGCGCATTGTATTCTAAATGTAAATTCAAAAGTCGAAGGCCTTGCGACTTATTCCGGCGCGCTGAAATCTCTTGTTACGGATTACATAAATAAAGATTACGGCATCATTCAGCTGCCGTGCCCCGAAACTACTTTTTGCGGACTGCAGAGATGGGGAATGTCCAGGAATCAGTACGATCATCCTAATTACAGGAGGCATTGCAGGGAAATATTGATCCCTGTTGTTGACCAGATCCGGCTTTATAAAAAAAGCGGTTATGCAATTGAAGAAATCGTATGCGTTAACGGAAGCCCAAGCTGCGGCCTGGATTTCTCTTTTGAAGGATTTACAGGCGGTCTCGTTAATTCGGAAGCGGCAAATCCCGATGTTGTCAGAAAAGTGCAAAAGAATGGAGTGTTTATCGATGAGCTTGCAAAACTGCTTAAAGAACAGGGATTAAAAGTTATATATAAAGCCATAGATGAAAAAAAACAGCTGAATAAATTTTCGTTAAATATAAACGGCCGCCGGCATACCTGGTGCTGTTAAAAAAATTATTAAGAAATAACACAATGGATAAAACAGTCGACCCTCTTATAAAAGACGAATTCACGGGCGAGCCGCCCGCGATACGGCTTCTTGCTTATTTGCAGTCTAAACGGGAGCAGGGAAAAAAGATCGCAGGAATTTACTGCGGGTATGCGCCGGTCGAGCTGATCCGCGCTATGGATATTATACCCGCAACGCTGTGCGCGTTTTCCAACGCGACAATAGAAGCCGCCGAAGCTGTTCTCCTTGCCAACCTGTGCCCGTTAATCAAATCGAGGTATGGATTCATTATTACGGATAAATGCCCGCTTTACGGAATTTCCGATGTGGTGATCGGTGAAACTACCTGCGACGGCAAGAAAAAAATGTTCGAGCTCATAGCAGACCGTAAGCCTACTTATGTAATGGATCTTCCTCAGCTTCCGGACGAAAAAGAAGCCCTGTTGAACTGGACAACAATGATACGAAAGCTTAAAAAATTTTTGGAAAAGACTTTTAACACAAAAACAAATGATGATAAAATAGAGGAAGCCATTAAAGATACAAACCGCAAAAGCGCGTTTATGCGCCAAATAACCGATTTTGCAGCCATGAAGCCGCCTGTCATAAGCTGGCAGGAAATATACGATCTGAATTTCTTATCTCTTGGAGCATCCTGTAAAGAGATGGAGAATATTCTTGCCGAAGCCGTAAAAAAACTCAAAGAGCGTGAAGCTTCCGGGGAAATATACGGCAAGATCGGTTCTCCGCGCGTGCTTGTAAGCGGATGCCCTGTGAGCGGGGACGCGGAAAAGGTATTCAGAATTATTGAAGAAGCAGGCGGAGTCATTGTCGCTCTTGACGCATGTTCCGGATTCAAGCCCTTCGCGATTGATATTAAGGAGGGCACTAATGACCCGGTAAGGGCGCTCGCTGAACGCTATCTTAAAATACCCTGTTCCTGTATGACACCGAATGACAGGCGCCTCACCGAAATGAGCAAATTAATAGATAAATTTAAACCGGACGCGGTAGTAGATGTTGTGCTGCAGGCGTGCCACTCATACAACATAGAATCCCATAAAGTGGGAGAGTATGTACAAAAGAAACACGGCTTGCCCTTCTTGAAAATCGTGACCGATTTTTCGCAAAGCGATGTGGGACAGCTACACACCCGCGTGGAAGCTTTAATGGAGACATGTTGAACTATGAATACAATATATTTCGATAATGCAGCGACTTCATGGCCGAAGCCGAAAGCAATGATAAAAGCCATGGCGGATTTTAACGCCAACATTGGAGCAAATCCCGGGCGATCGGGGCACAGGTTGTCTATTGAAGCAGGGCGCATAATATT
>JAFGKX010000070.1 GCA_016928375.1 Candidatus Omnitrophota bacterium
AAGCTTTCATTCTACCATTGAATCACGCCCGCGTAAATTAAAATCTTACCGACCTGGTAAACTCCCTGTATCTTTTTTGTATCAGGCTTTTATCTATCTTAAGCAGCTTATCCAAGCCGAAACCTTCCACGTTGTATGAGGCCATTATAGTGCCGTATATCAAAGCCTTTATATACGCGCGTTCATTTACGCGTTTAAGGCTCGCTAAATAGCCAAGAAAAGCACCGGCAAATGTATCTCCTGCTCCGGTTGGGTCATACACGGTTTCCTGCGGATATGCCGGGCATAAAAAAAGCCTATTTTTTGTCATATACAACAGGCCATGCTCGCCTTTTTTTATTATCACTTTTTTTGCGCCCCAGGCAATAATCCGCTTCGCCGCTTTTATAAGATTGGCCTCGCTTGTCAAAAGGCGCGCCTCTTTCTCGTTTATAATAAAAATATCTGTTTGTTTTAGCACCCTTAGCAATTTTTTCTTTTTATTTTTTATCCAATATTCTATTGTATCCGCCGCTATAAAATTATTGCTGGATGATACCTGCTTTATGACATCCAGCTGAATATCAGGGTCATTGTTAGCTAGAAAAATGAACCTGCATTTTTTATCATCCCCAGATAACATAGGATTAAAATCCGCCAGGACATTAAGATGCGTGGATATGGTATTTACGGAATTCATATCCCAGCCGTATTCACCGCTCCATTTAAAGGTGCGTTTATTTTTTAAAACCTCTATGCCCGAAGTGTCTATATGTTTATTTTTGAATATTTTTATATGCCTGGCTGGAAAATCCCCGCCTATTACGCTTATTATCTTTGCGCTCGTAAAATAAGACGCGCTTACCGCCGCGTAAGAAGCGGAGCCGCCCAAGGCATTTGGGTTTTTCCCAAAAGGGGTTTTTACGCTGTCCATTGCTACCGAACCTATTATTAGAAGCTTCATAATATTTTCATCGGGCAAAAATCATCGCACATACTGCACGCGTCATGAGTGTTTGTTTTAAGCCTGGAATGTATTGCCCGGGCCTTTTCCGGGTTAAGCGCCAGGCTGATTTGTTTTTTCCAGTTTCTCTTACGCCTGAAGCGCGACATTGAATAATCTATTTTTTCGGCGCCTGCAACACCTTTTGCCAAATCAGCCGCATGAGCCGCGATGCGGGAGGCAATAATACCTTCTTTTACCTCATCAGAGGTAGGAAGCCCCAGGTGCTCCGAAGGCGTAACATAGCATAAAAAATCAGCTCCGAAACTTGCTGCCAAAGCGCCGCCTATTGCCGCGGTAATATGGTCATAGCCGCAGCCTATATCAGTCACCAGCGGGCCTAATACATAAAACGGCGCGCCGTCACTGACTTTTTTTTCAATATCCACGTTTTTTTTGATCTGATTTATAGGCACATGCCCAGGGCCTTCTATCATAACCTGGCAGCCTGCTTTACGCGCGCGCTTTGCCAGCTGTCCCAGGGCATAAAGTTCTTTTAACTGTGGCTTATCCGTCGCATCGGCGATAGAACCGGGGCGCAGGCCGTCGCCAAGGCTTAAGGTAACATCGTGTTTTATCATAATATCAAGCAGCCTGTCGTAATGTTCATAAAACGGATTTTCTTTTTTATTCGCCATTATCCATTTTGCCATAAGCGCGCCGCCGCGGCTTACTATGCCTGTAAGCCTTTTGGATTTTTTCAAAACCTCCAGCGCGGATTTTGTGACACCCGCGTGTATTGTAAAAAAATCCACTCCTTCTTCGGCTTGTTTCTCTATAGCCTCAAACATGGCTTCGACGGATATATCTTCCACTGGAGTATTATTCTTTTTAGCAGAAACTACGATTTCATAAATAGGGACAGTGCCAAGAGGAATCGGCGATGCCGCGATAAGCGCTTTTCTGATTTTTGGAAGGTCGCCCCCTGTGCTTAAATCCATCACAGTATCGGCTTTGTATTTAACGCAGGTATTCAGCTTCTCAAGTTCCGCGGAGATTCGGCTACAGGATTTGGATGTGCCTATGTTCGCGTTTATCTTTGTTTTGACGCCCGTACCTATAGCGCATGGGTTTTTTAATCCGGTGTGATTTTTATTCGCGGGCAATACTATCGTACCTTTTGAAATGCCGCGGCGTATAAATTCCGCGGATACGCCTTCGCCTGCGGAGACTTTTCTCATTAACGGAGTTATTTTATTATTTCTGGCCTTTATAAGCTGGGTCATTATTTTGCCTTAAGAAATTTTTGTAATTTTTTGGCTGCCACGCCTGAGTTTTTGCAGGATAAAATTGCCTGCGAAACTGCTATTCTTTTAGCGCCGCAGGCTATTATTCTGCCGATATTTCCCTGATTAATGCCGCCTAAAACAAAAAACGGGATATTCATCCGCGCTGACAGCGATTTTATCGAATTGATACCTATAGGTTTAAGCGCCGGCTTTGTCCCGGTTTTAAATATAGGGCCGTATCCTATGTAATCCGCTCTTTCTTTTTGGGCGCGCAATGCCTGGACAATGTTGTGCGTAGAGCGGCCTATTATTTTATCCGGGCCTAATATTCGGCGCGCGCAGGCAATCGCAATGTCTTTCTGGCCGAGGTGCACTCCATCTGCGTCAGTCAGTAAAGCGATATCGGGCCTGTCGTTGATTATAAAAAGAGCTTTATTTTTATGCGCAAGCTTTTTTAACTTTTTAGCTAATATTAAAAAATCGCAATCATCCAAACCTTTGCAGCGAAGCTGAAGTATTTTAACGCCTTCATCCAGCGCAGCTTTCGCGCGCTCGTACAATACAGGCTCCTGCGTTTTATCTTTTATGCTTACTATCAGGTAAACAGAGGTGCTTAGTAATAATAGCTTTTTCAATGCCATAAATTTGATACCTGATTTTTTTAAACCGCTGCGCCAGTTTTTTATCTATAAGCTTGGATGCCTCTTCCAGGACCCTGGTTGATTCCTTAGCCCGCTCTATATTAGCCAAAAACACACCCTGCCATCCGGTTCTTTTGCTTTCTGCTGTTGTGGTGGGTTTACCTACATCGCCGCGGGAATCACGATACTTTAACGCCTCTGCGTAATCTAAGTTTGAATTTTTTATCCCGGAAAAAATCATTTGCCTGATTAATTTAAGCCTGCGGGAATATTTCGCATCGTTTAGCAGGAATCTTGTGATATCTTCGCATACCCTCAACCCTTCCCGCGAACGATTCAAATTAGCGTCTATAATTCTGAAAATTTTTTTATTTTCCAAAACTTCCGGCAATCTTTTTTATAATAGCTGTAGTGGAATAACCTTTTTTATACAGCACGGTTGCGGCTATTCCGCCGTAAGTAGATACGAAATCCCTGCCGACTATATCGCTGACTTTCCAGTCCGCTCCTTTGATTATGAAATCCGGCTTTAGGTTTTTTATTAACGCCAGCGGCGTAGGCTCGGAAAAGGAAGTTACATAATCGACGCAACCCAGTGCCGCGACAACGTACTGTCTGTCCTTTAATTTTGTTAACGGCCTGATAGGGCCTTTTATTCTGCGTATGGATGAATCCGTATTTAACGCTACTATCAATATATCCGCTTTTTTCGCGGCATCTTCGAGGTATTTGACATGGCCTGCGTGCAGTATATCAAAGCAGCCATTTGTAAAGGCTACCTTTTTCTTCTTTCTTTTTAGAGAAGAAACTATGGCTGTGAGTTGTTTGTGTGATTTTATCTTTGCGGTTGTCATAATACCGTCAATGCCTCTTAAAATAACTTTTCTTCGATGAGTTCGCATAAAATATGGCCTACGGTTATGTGCACTTCCTGAATCCGGGCGGTATTATGCGACGGGATGACCAATGCCAGGTCTGCCAGCGGCGCCAATTGCCCGCCGTCTGCGCCTGTAAGGGCTATTACTTTTATCTTCTGCTTTTTTGCTTCAAGCGCGCCGGCGATTACATTCCTTGCGTTTCCGCTGGTAGATATTGCCAATGCTATATCGTTTTTTAAGCCCAGCGCTTCTATCTGGCGCGAAAATACTTCCTCGTATCCATAATCATTTGCTATTGAGGTAAGATTTGAGGTATTTGCCGACAATGCTATAGCGCCCAGGCCGTGGCGTTCTAATTTAAATCTGCCGACAAGCTCTGCAGCTATGTGCTGCGCATCTGCTGCGCTTCCGCCGTTGCCGAATAATAAAACTTTACCGCCTGCCTTAAGGGCGCACGCCATAAGATCAGCTGCCTTATTTATGCTCGCTGTCATTGTTTTCAATACCTGCTCTTTAAGCACAATGCTTTCTTTCAGTATCTGCGCTGCTTTATCTGCCATATTTTCCCCCGTTAAAAGCTTCTGTAGGGCGGTTCGGGCGAAAAATCTTCTTCCTCGACTGTCTTCTTGGGTGATTTTGCGCCTTCCCGCGGAATAATTTTAGTGATATGTACCTTTGTTATTATGGGTTCTTCGATGCCCAGCATATCCTGTACTTTGTTTTTTATAATACCCTGTATTCTTTCAGTTACATCCGGAATATTACTGTCGGACCACAGGGATATTCGCGCCGATATGCTAACGCCTTTTTTAGTCGCTATAACATCCGGGCGCATATCTTTTATATCCGACATCTGATTGCCGAGCCTTTTTATAAAATTTTCTATTGCCGAAAGCGATATAACAACCTGCCCGTCCGGAGTATTAAAAGCTATTGTGCGCTCTCTCTGGATAGTGCCGAATGTTATATGCGTAATAAATATGCTTATCAGTATAAAAATAACTCCGGCTATACCGATATTAGGCCTTAAATTATAAGCTTCGTAATATATCTGTATCTGGTCCAGCGTAAGAAATCCCGACCAGATAGCGATAAAGAAAAAACCTATTGCTATGAATGCGATCGTATAAAAAACTATAATAATCGTCGGCAGCGGCCTCATTTTTACCTCCTAAATCTACGAAGTAAATTTTGTCCCGAGCGCTACTTAAGTCCGAGCAGGTGCGAGGACTTATTATTAGCGAGGGACTATGTTTGTTCTACGCCCACCACATTGACATCGACTTCTGCTACAGAAATACCAGTCATGCTTTCCACTGACTGCCTGACATCATCCTGTATTTTAGAAGCAATCTCGGCAACATCCACGCCGTAGGCTGTTACTATATATAACGTAATCTTTGTACCTGCTTTGCCGGTTTCGATTTTTATACCTTCGTTAGAATTAAACAGGCCTCCGGCATTTATTTTTTTCATCATCCTGGAAAACGGGTTTGCATTTATCCTTACAACGCCCTTTACCTTTAAGACAGTAATCTCTGTTATCGACCTTACGGCGTTATTGTGTATCTTTACATCACCTACATCAGTCAACTTGCGATTTTGCTCCAACATTACAGCATTTCCTCCTAAGATTCCTGTTCCCCTAAAAGCTTGTCCACATACCCTGTATTGATATTGCCTTCTATAAATGCCTGATCATTGAATACCCTTTTATGAAATGACAATGTGGTCTTTATGGGCTCGACTATAAACTCATCCAGCGCCCTCTGCATCGTAAATATCGCTTCCTGGCGGGATTTTCCATGGGTTATTAATTTCGCTATCAAAGAATCATAGTAAGGCGGCACATCGTATCCGACATATACGTGCGAATCAACCCTCACGCCTTTACCGCCCGGCGCATGGTAAGTATCTATGCGTCCCGGCTGAGGCATAAATTTATTTTCCGGATCCTCGGCATTTATTCTGCATTCTATCGCATGCCCGTTAAATTCTATTTTTTCCTGCTGCAGGGTAAGCTTTTCTCCCGATGCTATCCTTATCTGTTCTTTTATCAGGTCTATGCCTGTTACCATTTCAGTCACCGGATGCTCAACCTGAATGCGGGCATTTATTTCCATAAAATAGAAATTTTCATGTTTATCCAGCAAAAATTCCATTGTGCCTGCATTTATATAATGTATATTTTTGATCGCCTTAATAACAGTGTCGCCCATTTTTTTGCGCAGTTTAGAATCAACCGCAGGCGACGGCGACTCCTCTATTAATTTCTGATACCGCCTCTGCACAGTGCAGTCTCTTTCGCCAAGCTGCACCACGTGTTTATATTCATCCGCAAGGATCTGAAACTCCACGTGCCTGGGCTGCTCTATATATTTCTCTATATATAAATCGCCGATGCCGAACGCGGCCTCTGCCTCGGCTTTTGCCATATAAAATGCGCTCGCAAGGCGTATGTCATTATGCACTATCCTCATACCTTTACCGCCGCCGCCGGCAGCTGCCTTTATAATAACGGGGTAACGGATGCGCTTTGCTATCTTCAATGCTTCGTCTTTATCTTTTACTATTGCCTCGCTGCCGGGAATAATAGGCATACCCGCTTTTTTCATCGCTAGCTTCGCCGCCATTTTATCTCCGACCAGTTTCATATTATCGACGCTTGGGCCTATAAATTTTATATGGCAGGACTGGCAGATTTCGGCAAAATGCGCATTTTCAGCCAAAAATCCGTATCCCGGATGTATCGCCTCTACATCGGTAATCTCAGCCGCGCTTATAATTGCGGGAATATTAAGGTAACTTTCGGAACTTTGCGCAGCGCCTATGCAAATGGCCTCATCCGCAAACCTTACGTGCAGAGAATTTACATCAGCTTCCGAATAAACAGCAACTGTCCTTATGCCTAGCTCTTTACACGCCCTGATTATGCGTAACGCTATCTCGCCTCTGTTTGCTATAAGTATTTTCGAAAACATTATTTTTCCTAATTTGGTTCTATTAAAAATAAAATCTGGCCGTATTCGACAGGATCCGCGTTCTCAGCCAATATATCTACTACCTTGCCCCGTACTTCGGACTTTATCTCATTCATCAGTTTCATGGCCTCGACAATACAAATAACCTGCCCTATTTCTATGTCCTGGCCTATCTCCACAAAAGATTCAGCCTCCGGAGAAGGCGCCCGGTAAAATGTGCCGACTAAAGGAGCTTTTATCTCTATAAGTTTTTTCTCAGCGGTTTCTTTTGCCGAACCGGATGTTTTTTCCATAATAAGCTGTTGCTGAGCGGACATAACCGGCATTTTTTCCATAAAGACCTCATGGCCCTGGCCCTGCGATTTTTTAAGCCTTATTTTCAGGCCGTCCCGCTCTATTTCTATTTCACTCAAGCTGTTCTCGTTCATGAGATTTATCATTTCTTTTACTTCTTTTAAATTCATCTGCTTACTCCTATTCTCGCTGCTAGGCCCTCTCTAAATATTCCCCTGTCCTTGTATCTATTCTTATTATATCACCCATCTTAACGAATAAAGGCACTTGTACAACCGCCCCTGTCTCAACGGTCGCAGGCTTATATGTGGCCCTTGCCGTATCGCCTTTTATTCCAGGTTCGGTATGGGTTATTTTTAATTCAACTGAAACCGGCAGCGCTATGTCCATAAACCTATCTTCATAAAAAGAGAGCGAGGCTTCCATGTTTTCTTTTAAAAAATTTATTGATTTGCCCAGCATTGCTTTATCTACATGCAACTGTTCATAATTTTCCGTATCCATAAAAAAATAAGAGTCTCCGGAATTATACAGGTAATGCATGTTTCTTTGCTGAATATATGCGGTTTCGAATTTATCTCCCGACCGGAAAGTCCTGTCTAAAACTGTGTTATTCTTTAGGTCCCTTAGCCTTGTCTTGACAAAAGCGCCGCCTTTGCCGGGTTTTATATGCTGGTATTCAACTATCTGAAGGAGCTTCCCTTCATATAAAAGGGTCATTCCGACTTTAAATTCCGTCGTATCTATCATCTGGTAAGCACCTCGTGTGATTTTTTGGTTACAACAACGATATCTTCCATACGAACTCCGCCCCATCCCGGAATATAAATACCGGGCTCTATGGTAAAAACCATTCCGGGTTTTAATAAATGCTTATTCTTTGCCGAAATGGAAGGCGCCTCGTGAATTTCGCAGCCTACTCCATGCCCTGTAGAATGGCCGAAATACCTGCCAAAACCTATCTGTTTTATATATCTCCTTGCGGCATTATCGATAGAAGAAGCGGTTTTTCCCGGGCGCACAGAAGAAATAGCCCTATTCTGGGCTTCTATAATAGTATTATAAATATATTTAAATTGAGCGTCTATTCTACCCAAAAGAATAGTCCTTGTCAAGTCAGAATTATAGCCGTTTATCAGGCAGCCGCAGTCCATTATTATGGGCTCCCTTTTTTTTATTTTCTTTGCCGTAGGTATAGCATGGGGCATACTGCTATTTGTCCCGGATGCGACTATTGTATTAAAAGACATTTCCTGAGCGCCGGCGCTCCTTAGCTTCCATTCAAGAAACCCCGCCACCTCAAGTTCAGACATCCCGGGTTTTATATATTTCACTGTTTCGTTAAGCGCGCTTTTTGCTGCTTTGACGCTTTTTCTTATTTTCTCTATCTCCTCGCCGGATTTGATAAGGCGCATCTGTTCTATTAAACCGGACACCGGTTTCAATGCGCAATTTAAGCCCAGCCTAAATGATTTATACCTGTCAAAACTAATGCGTCCTGATTCAAACCCAAGTTTTTTGAATTTATATTTTTTGATTATACCCTTTATAGCAGCCGCGATAGGCGCATTAAGGCAAATCACCTCATAGCCTTTTACCTCTTTTTTTGCCTGTTCATAATACCGGAAATCTGTAATAAATAAATCCGTACCGTCTCTGCCTATAATCAGGCAGGAGTCTTTACCTTCAAAACCGCTTATATAAGAAACATTCGGCGCATAAGAAACAAAGAGCGCGTCTATTTTTTCTGCCTTTAATTTAATCCGGAGTTTTTTCGCGGAAGGATTCATATTTTTTTGGCTATACCTGCAGCTGCCCTTAGGCCGAACAGGTAGCTGTCCTGGCCGAAACCGCTGATTACGCCCATTGCCACAGGCGAGATCAACGATATTTTTCTAAAATCTTCGCGGGAATATATATTCGACAGGTGCACTTCTATTGTCGGAACATTTACAGCCGCTATGGCATCTCTTATGGCAACGCTTGTGTGGGTATACGCTGCCGGATTTATAACAAACGCGCAAAAACCGTCTTTTTTTGCATCCTGTATTTTCTGCACTATCTCACCTTCATGGTTTGATTGAAAAGTGCTTATTTCTACCCCCAGGTTAACAGCCTCATCTTCAAGTATCTTATTTATGCTTTCTAAAGTTATCCTGCCGTATATATTGGTTTCTCTTGTGCCCAGCAGATTTAGGTTTGGGCCGTGAATAATCAGTATTTTTTTCATTTTTTAATTCTCCTTATCGGATTCATTGATTAACATCACAGGAATGCCATCCTTGACAGGATAGCGCCTCTTGCATTTAACGCAGGTTATTTTATCGTTATCCATCTTGACATCCGCCTTACAGGCAGGGCATGCCAGAATTTTAAGTAATGCTTCATCTATCATATAACATTCTCTTGTTTTTTGGCATCAAAACCATAAACATTTTTTCCAAACATATATATAAAAGCGCCTATCAGGCTCATGCCTAATAATATACCCAGCATCAGCAGCGATATGGTAAATGCCATGTTTACGGGCATACATTTCCTGAACATATAAACAAAGCCTGCTTCTCTTACGCCAAGCCCGTTTATAGACGGCAGCATACTCATTATGCCTATTATCGGGATAAACAGAAAAAATATATCAATGCCCACATAATCCACCCCAATCGCCTTTGCCGCTATAAAAGCGCTTATTATGCTTAATACCTGGCCGGCCAGCGCAAGGCAAAAGCTCCACGCAAGCACTCCTTTATGCTGCCTGTAAATATTCAGCGAGTCGTATATTTTCGTAATCTTTTGATAGATATTTTTATTTTTAAACGGTTTAATCAAAAATTTAAAATACGACGCTAAATTTTTATTCAAAATAACAGCCAATGCAAAAAAAGTCAACACAAACAACACATATATAAAAAATATCAATAGCGGGCTGTCTATATCCTTATACGCAAAAAATACCGCGAACGCCGGAATAAAGGTAAACGGCACCATCGCAAGAAGCCTGTCCATAAATACACCGCTGTACGCCGGAAGTTTTTTATCGGATTTTTTTGCGGCATAATACGCCTTAACTACATCTCCGCCGATCGCGGTTGGCAGAAAGTTATTAAAAAAATAACCTAAAAAACAAAGGTATGTCGAT
>JAFGKX010000071.1 GCA_016928375.1 Candidatus Omnitrophota bacterium
GTCTTGTGTATTTTTTCTTTGTTAAGCTTTTTTACCTGCGCTAATATCTGGCTTGCGGAAAGATTAAAAGGCTTTTTATTGTTTTTCGTATCGCAATATACACAGTTTAAATTACATCCTGCAAATCTTATAAAAATCTGCCTCTCGCCGACATATATTCCCTCGCCCTGTATCGACGAAAATATCTCCAGCACGTTTGCAGTATTATTCATATTATTTAAATACACCCATGCAAATACTTTGCCGAGGGGTGGCCATCGTTTTCAGGGCTCCCGCCGCGCGCAATAAAATGAGCACGGCGGGATGAAAACGATGACAGGACCCCGAGGCCCTAGCAGGATTTGCAAGGGTCCTCGATACCTGCTTCCTTAAACCCTTTAGCGCGTATCACACATGACGGGCACCTGCCGCAAGCGCGCTTACCGCCGCTGTAGCAGGACCATGTCAATTCTATCGGCACATTCAATCTTTTGGCCATTTTTACAATCTGGGCCTTTGTTTTATTCAAAAGCGGCGCTAATATTTTTATTTTTTTACCCTGAGCGCCCTGCTTTGTGCCTTTATTTACGGCATTTTCGAATGCTTTTAAAAACCCGGCGCGGCAATCGGGATAATTCGAATAATCTATCTGATTAGCGCCTATTATTACGGCATCGGCTTTTTCAGATTCAGCGAAAGAGGCTGCAAAGCTTAAAAAAATCATGTTTCTGGCAGGCACATACGTGGAAGGAATGATTTTTTTTATGTCAGCTGCCGTAATTTTCATATGTTTATTCACAAGAGAGCTGTGTTTTCCCGCAAGGTCAATCTTTAACACCCGATATCTGCAATTTGCTTTCGCGGCAATAACTTTTGCCTGTGATATTTCTTTTTTGTGGCGCTGTCCGTAATCAAACATCAGGCAAAAAAGCTTACACCCTTTGGCCTTAGCCCAGAAAAGCGATGTGGCAGAATCCAGCCCGCCGGATAAAAGAATAACTGCTTTTTTCATGATTTGCTGTAGCTTGCGCACGACGTCGGAGTTTCCCATACGGAAACTTTTCTAAGGATGACTCCGGATTTTAAATTTTTGTTTAATTTATCAAAAATAAATTTCGCTATCAACTCGGATGTGGGGTTGTACTTTTTGAAAAAACTTAAACTATTTATATCCTTGTGGTCAAGGCCCTTCAATACCGCGCTTAAAAGCTTTTTGGCCTTAACAAAATCCATCAGCATGCCTGTTTTATCAAGCTCATCCGCAGCAAACACCGCCTTCACTTTCCAGTTGTGGCCGTGCAGATTTTCGCATTTTCCCTTATAGCCTCTTAAGCGGTGGGCAGCGCTGAAACTTGATTCTATTTTTATTTTATATGCCATTTTAAAACTCGTTTTCTTTTACCGGATAAACGGATTCCAGCTTCCTGCCTAAAAACCTTTCTCCGGTTTTTTTAAATTTATACGGCTCATCCGTAAGGAAAAACCTTATTTTTCCTTTTATTTTCCTGTCTGAGGCAATTCCTTTACTGCGCATAAGCGCCTTAACATCAAGCGCCAGCTCCTCTGCGGAATCTACAAGCCTTATAGAGCGGCCCATTACCTTCGCTATCGCCGATTTAAGCAGCGGATAATGGGTGCACCCTAAAACAAGGGTATCAATATTTTTATTTTTAAGCGGCGCTAAATATTTTTTAGCGATATCTTCCGTTATCCTGCCGCGAATCCAGCCTTCTTCCGCCAGAGGCACAAATAAAGGGCAGCTTTGCGCAAATACTTTCACTGCGGAGCCTGCGGCAATGAGCTTTTTCTGATACGCTAAGCTGTTTATCGTGGCATTAGTGCCTATTATTCCGATGCGTTTATTTTTCGTCAATTCAAGCGCTCTTTTTACCCCGGGTTCTATTACGCCTATTATCGGTATACCGAAAATAGTTTTTAGTTTGTCCAGGGCAAAACTCGAAGAAGTATTGCATGCTACCACTATAAGTTTTATCTTAAACCTTAAAAGATACAGGCTGTTTTGTATGGAAAATTTTATTATTGTATTAGGCGATTTATTGCCGTAAGGCACCCTCGCCGTATCCCCAAGGTAAACAATATCTTCCGTGGGAAGCAATTTTACAAGCTGCCTAACGCAAGTTAAGCCTCCCATGCCCGAATCAAATACTCCTATGGGGTTACTCCGGATTGTCATCTTCTGGTAAAGCCTTCTGTTTTTTCATAACGCTCTTTATACAACAATATGCCATCCGCAATAGCCATGGCTATTTTATCCTGGTAATATTTGTCTTTCAGTTTATCCGCCTCTTTTTTATTAGACAAAAACCCGACTTCCACCAAAACTGACGGCATCTTTGCGCCTTTTAATACATAAAATTTTGCTGCTTTAACGCCGCGGTTTTTGACTTTGAGGTTTTTTGACATAATTTCAGATATGCATTCGGCAAGCTCTATGGATTCCGCCCTGTTTTCGGTGCACAGCATATCCCACAATGTTGAGGCAACGGAAGACTTGCTTTTTATCACGTTGTTAACGTCGAAAGATGAATCTTCGTATTTTAACGCCGCATTCTCCATAGCCTGAACCTGCCTTGAGGAATCATCTACCGCTTCTGATAAATAAAAAACTTCAATGCCGTCTATGTATTTTTTTTGCGACGCGTTGACATGAATGCTTATGAAAAAATCCGCATCTAACTCGTTTGCAATATCGGCCCTTCGGTAAAGAGAAATAAATGTATCGTTTGCGCGCGTAAGAAATATATCTACATTTTCATTTTGCAGGTAGTTTTTTAATTTTTTGGATATATTTAAAGTAATACTTTTTTCCTGCATGCCCCCGGATGAAATCGCTCCCGGGTCTTTGCCGCCGTGGCCTGCGTCAATGACTATCGTGCGTATCGCGTATTTGCCGCAAAAAAGCGCGGGTTTTTCTTTTTTAATGCCGATAACGGGAGGCAAAAATATACCTTCCAGCGCAGATTGCACGAAAGAAGCCGGTATCATAATCTCGCCTCGCTGCATTTTTGCGCATGCCTGCATGCGCAGGCACTTATCGTCTACCAGCGCTGTATCGCAGCCCGATACAAACACTGCCTCTTTACTGCCTTTTTTTAATACCAGTTTGCGCGTAAAGGTGTCCCACTCGTATTCCAAATTATAATTTTTTATTACATCAGCCGCAGATATGTACGCTGTATCATCTATAGAGCGGGTAAGCCCCAAAAAAGAAACTTTTCCTTTTTTAGGGGCTGTCTCACAGCCGATAATAAGAAAAATTATCGCCAAAACGGATATTAGCTTTTTCATAAATATATATGGTGGAGGCGGAGGGAATCGAACCCTCGTCCCTGAGCGTTTAACGAAGAACGCTACATGCTTATCCCGCGTTTTAATTTCTCCTGTTTTAGCTTGCGCAGGCGCAATTTAAAACAGGATATCTTTTAGACGTCTCACTCTGTAGCCTAAAAGCTAAAACTACAGAGCCAGCCTACCAATTACGCCAGATCCGGGCTCGTAGGCAAGCCCGGCTGACGGTAGCCGCAATTAGGCGGCTAACGGCATCATAGAGACAAACCCTGCGTTAACAGGGATTGTTTCCATGACTTCAGCGCGTATTGTATCCGCACTTATCATTGTAGTCGGCTTTTTACCCCTCGCTTACGCTCGGGGTCCCTTTCGGGACAAGGCCAACCGACCAACCTTGGCATGCTTTCTTTCGCTAAGCTTCTCAAGTCGAACCCATATCGCCCCCTATCTTTGTGACTTAAGGGAACGCTGCATCTCTCTTTCTATTCGACGTTCTCGCAGCTTCTGCCTTTTATCAAAGAACCTTTTTCCTTTTGCAACAGCAATCTCTATTTTTACTTTGGCTTTTTTAAAATATACCTTCGTGGGAACAATGGTATATCCTTTTTGCGCAGTAATCCCGTTTAATTTTGCTATCTCCGATTTATGCAAAAGCAGCCGGCGTATCCGTATCGGATCAGGCGCAAACGGGCCGCTTTGCTTATACGGGCTTATATGCGCGCCGTGAAGAAATGCCTCCTGCTTGTCTATCCTGACAAAACTATCGTTTAAATTTATTTTCCCGTCTCTTATAGACTTTACTTCCGCGCCTTTTAGCTCTATGCCCGCTTCAAATCTGTCAAGCAGCGCATAATCAAAAGATGCTTTTCTGTTTGTGGCAAAGATATTGCTTGTGCTTTGTCTTTTCATAATTGATGAAAATACCTGCCTGGCTTTAATGGGATTGGTGCAGGAGGGGGGAGTTGAACCCCCAAGGGCGTAAGCCCACTAGCTTCTGAGACTAGCGCGTATGCCAATTCCGCCACTCCTGCGCGCCTATATTTTTTTCTTAAGCTGCATAGATTTAAGCAGTGTATTAAACGTATTTATTATCTGCTCAAGAGGCAAATTTTTGCTTATATACCCCGACGCGCCTTTTTCTATGGCTTCATTTATCAGTTTATCGTTATAACCATAGGCTGTAAGCATTACAACATCTATTGACGCGTCTTTTTTCTTTACTGCCTCAAGGACTTTTATACCGTCCATCTCGGGCATTTTTACATCCAGAAGCATTACGTCCGGCCTGTCCTTAGAAAGTATATCCAGGGCTACTCTACCATTTGTAGTGTACTGCACCTGGTATCCTTTTCTGATAAAAAGTTCCCTTAAAAGATCAAGCACATCCTGTTCGTCGTCAACAATAAGAATCTTCATTTTTACACTCCTTTACTTAAAAATTTAATTAATCCGCAGGAGGCAGCCTTACGATAAATGTCGTGCCCTTGCCCGGAGAACTCTCGACATCTATCTTGCCTTTATGCTGGTCTATTATATTCCGGCATATCGAAAGGCCCAGGCCTGTTCCTTTTTCTTTTGTTGTAAAAAATGGGTCGAATATTCTCTGAAGCTGTTCGTTTGCCATACCCGGCCCGGTATCTTTTACCAGCGCCTCTGTAAATTGCCCGGCCTCGTCATATCTCGTAGTAATCACAATCTCGCCTCCTTCTGCCATTGCCTGGCATGCATTAAGGCCTAAATTGATAAATACCTCCTGCAGCTGGTTAAAATCGCCTTTAACCATAGGCAAGTCCTGCTGAAAATTTTCCTTCCAGACAACTTTTTTGAATTCAGGATAATAGCTTAAAAGAGGCGTAATGGTCTGCAAAAGCTTGTTTAAATCCAGAGGCTTGGCATCCGGTTTCTTTTCCCGAGAATAAGATAAAAGCCTGTCCACCAGTATGCGTATGCGCTGCGACTGTGAGCGCACGGTTTCAAGCGCCTTGGATACATCCGCGGGCATTTTTTCCTCTTCCAATAAATCTATTCTGCCCATTATAACAAGTAATGGATTGTTTATTTCATGCGCTATACCGGAAGCAAGCTGCCCTACGGCCGCCATTTTTTCCGAACGTATCATCTGCTGTTCCATCTTTTTCTTGTCCGTTATATCTTTTGCCATATACGTATAGCCTATTGTCTGGCTCTGACGGTTTATTAAAGGAGTAACTGTAAGTATCGCGGAAAACTCTACGCTGTCTTTTCTGACAAGCTGCACTTCGTTTTCGAACTTACCGTTTTTCTGCATATTTTCCGAAAGTTTCTTTATAGTCTCTGACCTGCTGTATTTGGGATATATCAATGATATATCTTCAAGGTAAACCTCATCCGGCGGCCAACCGAATATATTGCGGGCGCCCAGGCCGTAATACGTTATCTTGCCTTCAAGGTTAGTTGTCATAAGCACATATTCCCTTATACTGGTAAGAATATCTTTGAGGTTCTGGCCGTGAATATCTATGTCATCCTCGGTTATTTTCTTGTCGGTAATATCGTGGCCTACGCAAAGAATTCCGAGGTTATTATTTTTTTTATCTCTTATAGCGGACAGCCTCCACGACAACATACATTCGGTCCCGTCTTTTCTTATAATGGAGCTTTCGTATGTTTTTGACTTAATACTTATAAGGCAGCCTTTCATAACCGCCCTAAACATTTCTTTTCTCGCCAGCTGCTGTTTATACAAAAGATCGAGCCACCCCTGCCTGAAGATATCTTCCCGTTTATACCCGGTAAAAAATTCGACTGCTTCATTGCACATCAGCGCCTCACCGTCAGTAGTAGTAAAAATTATCAACGCGTTAGCCTGGTCTATCAGCTGCTCAAGCAGGTACCCTGAACTTGCCGGGTCCACGTAAGATGTCTTTTTGAATAAAGATATCTCGCCTTTCTGCAAAATAAGCTCTATGCGGCATTTCATGCACTTATACCATAGATTATTATACTGCGTTTTGCATCTAGGACATTTTTTCATTACTCACCTTTTGATTTTTGCGAATTTTTTAACTTATGTACTTTTCGCTGTTTTTTTATTTTTCAATAATTTATTTTTAAAAAAATGTTTCTTTATAAAATTAACCCTGTCTATAATCAGTATTCCGTTGATATGGTCTATTTCGTGCTGTATGGCAATAGCAAGCAGGCCCTTCGCATCTATTATAATATCTCTGCCTGTTTCATCAAGCGCTTTTACTTGTATTTCCTCTGCCCTGCTTATCTTAACTGTAATCTCCGGAAGCGAGAGGCAACCTTCTTCGACGCTGTCTTCGCCTTTTTTTTCGATAATCTCAGGGTTAACCATGCTTATAAGGCCTCCGCCCACATCCACCACTATAAGCTGTTTGTCCAGCCCTACCTGCGTTGCTGCCAGCCCTACGCCATTATGCGCGCGCATTGTAAAAGCCATATCATTCAAGACAGCCCTTATATCGTCATCAACTTTTTTGACAGGCTTGCACTTTACCCGTAATATTTTATCCGGATATTTTTTTAATTCTAACACGTTCGGCACGGCTTAAGGCTCCTTTTCTGCGGTATCATCAAAACCAGCA
Organism: Candidatus Omnitrophota bacterium; assembly: GCA_016928375.1. Classification (GTDB taxonomy): domain Bacteria; phylum Omnitrophota; class Gorgyraeia; order JABMRG01; family JAFGKX01; genus JAFGKX01. The sequence continues at coordinate 6,879 of JAFGKX010000071.1, forward strand.
TTATGCCCAGAAAAAGGCATCCTATCCACAGCGCAATAAGTTTTAACTCGGCAAATTGGGCAGCAGGGGCAACCGTAAAATATTGATCCAACCCCGGGTATTTATCTCCGGCAAAAAGGCTTATTCTCAACCCATCTATTATGCCGTGCGTTATTGCTGCGATAAGTAAATTTTTTCCCTTAATAAAAAGAACTGCCAGGAGGCAGCCTATGGTAAAACTCTCCAAAAAACTTACTGCGTACTGCTGCACAGTTACATTTTGAAAAACGCCGATACTGAGACGCCATGCAGCGAACACCAGCGAAGATATAATTACCGCGCGCGCTTTGCCTTTATCCATAAGTCTTTGCAAAAGAAACCCTCTGAATGCCGGCTCCTCGCATATAAGGTGATACAGCATATTGAATATAATCCAATAACACGTATTAAAAATTACCGCCTTTGTAACATTTTCCTGCGGCAGGTAGAAATTAACAAATCCGAAATACTTTCCCATGCCGATAATAGAGCCTGACGCCAAAAGCGGTATGAATATTCCCAAAAACAAATACCTAAGGCTGATTCTCATGCGAATGAAGGCGAAATAGAACACAAGCGAACCGGCAAATACCACTATTACTGAATACAAGTTCTGATCCGCAAATCCTATCTGCCCGGTATGCAGCCCCCAGCTTATTATAAATTCAAAAAATAAAAAAGCTACCAGCGCGCCCCATACCTTCAATTTTCTGTATGGGTACCCTTTATAATACATTTCCGACATTGGCCGGCGATATATAAAAATCCAGAAGAAAAATCCAAGCATACCCGTAACCATCGATATCGCCGAAAGAGGCAGGTTAAGGCCTTTATACCAAAGCCATCCTATACCCACAGAAGCGGTAAATATCGCGACTATAAAAATCCATACATCAAAAAAATTATTTTTCTTTTCCATGTTTATTTCAGGCTTTCGCCCACTATCCTGCTTACAAGTTTTCCGTCGGCGCGGCCTTTGACTTTGGGCATAATAAAGGCCATTAATTTTCCCATTTCTTTTTTCTGCGTAATGCCGCTTTCTTCCATTGCCTGTTTTATTATCTCGGCAACCTGCCCCTCGCTAAGCTGCTGCGGCAGATAACCCCGTATTATTTTAAGTTCCTCTTCTTCTTTCTTAGCCAGCTCAGGCCTGTTGCCCTTTTTAAAGCCATCTATTGAATCATGGTGCTGTTTTACCTGCCTTTGCAGAATGTCTATTATATCGTCATCAACAAGTTCTTTTTGTTTTGCTATATGCGCGTTTTTTATATCGGCCATCACCATGCGTATGCACGAAAGCCTTAACGCGTCCTTTGCCTTCATCGCATCTTTTAAGTCGTTGTTCAGTCTTTCCTCTAACATATTTCCCTCCATCTTAACCGTAAACAGATAATCAAAGTTATCGCGCCGAATATTTTTTACCCAGTGAAAAAACAAACATACCTATCATAAATGCGCCTAAAAATGCCTCCGTGCCGGTTAAAAGCTGCAAAAATGGTACAGGCTTAGGCGTGATATCCCCAAAGCCCAGCGTCGTAAACGTAACTACGCTGAAATACAGGTAATCCCAGATAGTTGCCGTATCCATCAGTCTCGACGGAATCACAACAGCCTCTGTTATGTTGTATAACGCGGCATATGTAAATATAACCGCGGCTGAAAACAAAACCACCCTTACGGGTTTTTCGCCGTAACCGCATATAAGCGCCATAAATAAAGACGGTATATAGGCAATGTTTCGCTTATGTAAAAGCTGCTGCCTCTGCATCTGCCTTTCCTTAAAAGACGCCCAGCTGGCATCGTCATATCTCCCCAGGCAAGAAAAATACTGCTTAAGCTTTCTGTAGCCTTCTTCCGCGGATATATATCCTTTTTCGTCTATAGCATACTTAAAAAATATCCTGCCTTTTTTATGCCCAAAATTATGCTTCGTAAGTAATTTCGCGCCGGTTATATCCGCATTCCAAAGTTTGACCAGAGAAAGATTCGCGCAGAATAAATCAGCGCCCGATAAATTAGCCTCTGCTAAATTGGCCTTTGTCATGTTTGCGTGCCATAACCGCGCGCCGGATAAATTGCATGATAAAAGGTTTGCCTCGGATAAATCCGCATTATCTAAATACGCATTTCTTGAATCAGCATGCGTCAGGTTGCAATGCCGCATATCCGCGCCGCTGAAATTCGCTCCGATAAGGCTGCATGTCGTAAAGTCTGCGCTGCGGCAATCCGTATCTATAAAATCAAAGCCGGCTAAATCAACGCCTTTTAAATAAAATCCGCTGACGGAATTTTTTGTTTTTATATATTGAGCCAGGGCCTCCCTGTAAGCGTTTTTATCCTCTGTGTGCTTCCAACAAAATTCAGAAAGGTTTATTGCGTTTTCTCTACAACTGTTATGTTTACATTTATTTGTCATATTTTCCTGTTGCCTATAGGCCTTTTAGATACTTATCGACCGCCCTTGCCGCTTTTTTACCCGCGCCCATAGCCGCTATGACTGTCGCAGCCCCTGTGACGATATCGCCTCCGGCAAAAATACCCTCTACGCTGGTCCTTCCTTCCTCGTCGGCAACAATGTTTCCCCTTTTGCCTGTTATTATTTCCTTTACTGTGCTTACAAGAAGAGGGTTCGGGTCATTGCCTACAGCGCATATCACTGTATCGATAGGGATGCTAAATTCCGAATCCGGTATAGGTATCGGGCGGCGGCGCCCGCCTTCATCCGGTTCGCCTAATTTATTTTTTAAACAGGTCATTTCTTTAATATTACCTTTTTCATCGCCCGTTATCCTGACAGGATTTGTAAGAAGGTTAAATATTACGCCTTCTTCTTCGGCGCGTTCTATTTCCTCTGCCCTCGCGGGCATCTCTTCTCTGCTTCTTCTGTAGATTATGTAAACTTTTTTAGCCCCCATTCTCAAAGCGCACCGGGCTGAATCCATAGCCACATTACCCGCGCCTATTACCGCTATTTTTTCTCCGATATTTACCGGCGTATCGTATTCAGGGAATTTATAGGCCTTCATAAGATTTATTCTGGTTAAAAATTCATTGGCGGAATATACACCGTTTAATTCCTCTCCCGGTATACCGAGAAAATTCGGCAGCCCTGCCCCTGTTGCGATAAAAAATGCCTTAAAGCCTTCTTTTTTCAAATCCCCTATGGTCTTTGTCCTGCCGATAATATAATTTAATTTTAACCCTGCGCCCAGGCCTGTTATGTTTCCGACTTCTTTTTCTACTATTTTTTTCGGCAGCCTGAATTCCGGTATACCATACATTAAAACACCGCCGGGAGAATGCAGGGCCTCAAAAATAGTCACATCGTAGCCCATGTTGGCAAGATCTGCTGCGCAGGTCAAGCCTGCGGGCCCGGCGCCGATAACGGCGACTTTATGGTGTGCTGCGGTTATCGGTTTGGGATTTGCGGTTGACGGTTTTAGGCTATTGGCTTGCGCCATTTCCCAGTCCGCAACGAACCTTTCCAGATACCCTATAGCAATAGGCGCGCCCTTTTTACCGAGTATACAGAATTTTTCACACTGGTCTTCCTGCGGGCATACCCTTCCGCACACAGCGGGCAGGTTATTGGTCTTTCTGATTATCTCTATCGCGTCTTTGAATTTTTTATTTTTTATGGCCTGCACAAAAGCCGGTATGTCTATTTCAGCGGGGCATCCTTTTACACAAAAAGGATTCCTGCAATTAAGGCATCTTGAGGCCTCAGCCACAGCCTGCGCCTCTGTAAGCCCGAACGGGACTTCATTGAAATTTTTAATGCGCTCTTTTGGGAGCTGTTCTTTCATTAGTTTCTTTTTGTGTTCCATGGTATTAGTGTTTAAATCCTAATCTGCATTCGTACTCATGCAGGGCGAGTTTTTCTTTGTCCGAAAACCTGCCCTGCCTTTTTATCAATTCGTCAAAATCAATTAGGCTGGCGTCAAATTCCGGGCCGTCAACACAGGTGAACTTCGATTCATTGTTATATTTTATCCGGCATCCGCCGCACATGCCTGTGCCGTCTATCATTATGGAGTTTAACGAAACCAGCGTTTTTATATTATAAGGTTTCGCTGCCTGGGAAACCGCTTTCATCATTACTATCGGGCCTATGGCGTATATCAGATCGTATTTCTGCTTACTTAAAAGTTCTTTCAACACATCAGTCACAAAACCTTTTCTGCCGTAAGAACCGTCATCGGTGGCAACATATAATTCTACGCCGAGGCTTTTTAACTCCTTCTCGCATATAAGCAGGCTTTTGTTTCTTGCGCCGATTATGACTTTTACTTCATTGCCCGATTCTTTGTATGCCTTTGTTATGGGATATGCCTCGGCAGTGCCTACGCCTCCGCCTATGCATATGATATTGCCTATTTTTTCTGTGCTAACTGCATGCCCAAGGGGACCGGCAACATCCAGAATAAAATCATTTTTATTTAAGGCGCATAATTTTTTTGTACTTACGCCTACTGCCTGGCACACAACGCAAACAGTGCCTTTTTTTACGTCATAATCATAGATAGTGAGCGGGAACCTTTCGCCCTTCTCATCTATTCTTAAAATAATGAACTGCCCTGCTCTGGCAGCTTTAGCGATATCAGGCGCCTCGAATTCCACAAGGCAAATATCGGGATTTAGTTGTTCTTTTTTTGTTACATTATACATATTAAAATTTTACTTCCATCGCGCGCGGCGGGCAGGCAGGAACGCAAAGTTCACACCCAATGCATTTGGCGTTGTCAAAAATTACTTTTGAGGTCTTCTGATCCGTATACAGCGCGCCCGTAGGGCATATTGCCACACATACGCCGCAATGAGTACACTTGGATTCGTTTCTTTTGACATCCCTTGTTAACTCCTGCACTTTTATACCCTGCTCGCGTATGAATTTAATACCCTTGTCGTAATCTTTGTCGCTGCCATTAAGCTCAAGCACCATGATCCCTTCTTCGTTGGGCATAATTTTAGCCTGCAGAATATTAAATACCAGATTATAATCTTTTACCAGATAATACGTTATAGGTTTATCGATTAACCTTGGCGGAAAATGCAACACTATCCTGTTTTTCTTCATCCTTCGACTCCTTTCGCCATAAGGCACAGGCCGCACAGGCCCTTTTTAAGGTAGATAGTATATTATAAATACTAAGTAATATCAACTACTTTTATTCTACCCCAGGCTCCGAAAGCATTACCTGCTACTATCAAAGCGCCTTTTACGCCTTTTATGGATTTTGCCAACTTTAAGCCCTTTTCTATGTCTTTTCTTGCCTTAACCGTATTGCCGACTGCTGTAGCAGCCGCATCGGCAAGCGCGCAGTTTTTTGAATATATAACGGCGGCATCAGCTTTACCGAAGCTTAAACTGGGGCCAACAGTAGCGCTTGATGTGCATATACCGCATGGGGTATCCTGCGCCTTAATTTCAATGCCTATTTTATTGCTTAGAGGCGAGTCTCCTGCAAATATTCCTATTTTTCTTGTTGCCTGCGATATTATAAATATGTCTCCGCCGTTTTCAACGATAATATCTCGCGCCTTTGCAGCCAATCCTCTTGCAACTGCCTCAGCAACAGCGCCTGCCACTGAAGCCATAGGCCCTACCCTTGCCAGAGAAGATGCCCGAAGCATCTCTTTTACGATACCGAGCGCTTTTTCATCGTAAGCTAAAGGCGAAAGGCTAGTTTTAAAATCAGGGCGCTTTTTAATATACTCTTCTATATTGCGCCTTGCTTCTATAACTATTTTTTTCGCGTCTTCGGATAAATCGCTCTGCGCGGATATAAAAAGGTCGGTTTCTTTTACAACAACCTCGAATGAAACAAGGCCGTCTGATTTTGACCGGAAACGATAGAATCTGTTTTTATGCATGTTTTGGGATAATTGAAAAGATAAAGAGCACAATAAAACCTACAAACATAAGCCACGTAAACAGCCGCGCAAGAGCGCCCTTTAAAGAATTTAGCATTTCCTGCTTTATGGAAGAATTTTTAATTACGATAAACATGCTTACCGAAGATATAACCATAAAAATAAAAAGCCCGATATGCGAAAATTTGACTGCGCCCCACGCAAACGGGCCTTCTGCCCTTAAAGATTCATTGAAAAACCTAAAAAAACTGTAAGTAAAAATCACGTAAAAAAATGTCACGCCATGCGCTTTCTCAAAAAGCCTTTTATACAGATAACGGCTTGATAAAAATATCGCTGCCGCGTAGATCAATTCATACGCCTGGGTAGGGTGCCGGTACATTGTGCCAGCAAAGGGGTATGCCCATGGAAGGCTGGATGCAACTCCATAACAGCAGCCATGCCCCAAACAGCCTATTCTCCCAATTATGCGTTCCAACATCAAAAATGGTACCGCGTAATCGGCGCAAATTAAAAACGAAACTCCCGACGCCATACAAAAAACCCATAACGCCAAAAATCCCAGCATGGGGGCGCCCAAATACGCCGTGCCTGAAGTACGAAAAACCTGCTCTATGCTTTGGCCATGATGTTTTGCCAAATTCGAAAATATATTAAGGGCATTGGCTCCGAAAGCGCCGAAAAAAATAAACAGCGCCGCGGCCCAGAATGTCTGAGCCTTCGATAAAACAAAATCTTTTTCCCTGAAAAACAAAACAAGCCATAATACCGTTACTACGCTTATTAGAAAGCACGTATCCCACGTATCAAATTTTAAATTAAACAGGACTATCTTAGGCAGCATCCATGCCCCCTCTCCTTTTAGCGCATAATATCATAGTTGCAGGTGCTTTTCAATGAATAAAAAACCCGCAGCGAGAAAGGGTTGTGGATGGTTATCCACTAAAGGGGGTAATGAAAAGGGCTCCCTTTTAGATTTCCCGCTGCGGGGTTTTTTATAGACGATTTTTAATATATGCTATCCGCCTCCTTGAGTTTTTCGATATATTGTTTATACGCATCTGCGTCAGAGACCCATCTGATTTCTATGCCGTAAGTAATCACGATGTTTTGCTTCTTAAGCCACCTGGCTTTGCCTGTTATGGTTATATCAGAACTCTCGGAATCGCCGGATTTTACGGATATCACAAAATGCGAACGGCGGTTTAATTTAATGCAGGCATCCAGCTTCATTCCGCTGCAGCTGATATCCCTTATTATGCCTTTCTCGGCGACATCCTCCCATAATTTCGTAAATGCATAATCGGCGTATAAGTCGATTGTGTATCTTTTATGCCTGCGCCTGTCCCCTTCCCATAAAGTCATTATGCATTCACCTCCGCTTCTTTTAAGCTATCGATTATTTCTTTTGCTTTGTTAGCATCCACAGGCTTTATAACCTTAAGCCCGTTTGCGCCTTCAGCAAAGAAATTATTCATTTTATTTATATCGTCCTCGCTTAAGTTAAGCGCTGCCATTGCAGCCTTTATATCAGGCCGCGCAAGAAGCGCCTTCATTATTATATTGCCGAATATTGCGGCTAATATGCTTGTAAATACTATCGATTCACCGGGCTGAACCTGCGGTATTTCAAAATACTCGATGCCGGATTTTCTGTCAGCTAATACAGATTTTTCCGATTGTGAGAATATTACAACCTGCACATTAGCCTGTTTTACCAGATCCTGTGTCCTTATGGTGTTACCGGGGAGCGCAGTAACTATTACCCTGTCGCTTACGCCTCTTAACCTATTGGCTTTATTGGCTGCGTCTTTTCCGAATATTACCACATTCATCTTAATGCCCTGCGGCAATGCATCGACTATGAGCTTTAATCCCTGCGGCAGGCCTTCGGTAATAGCATCCGAGCCTAATGCCACTGCAGGCACGCCTATTAAATCTGTCTCTGACAAGGCCCTTTGTATAACAGCCACTAAGTTGTTATGCGCGGCAAATGCCAGGTTTAACAACGGTTCCACATCGGCTTTTCTCGACGGATCTGTTTCAAAAGCTCTGTTTGCCAGGGCCTGAGCCTGAGCGATATTGCCGGTTCGAACCATCTCTATTGCTTTTCTTAACATGTTTTCAGCAATGAGGCTTTCCTCTTTCCACTCTATACTGTTAAGTTTCAAAGGCTCTATTTTGCGGCTTCTTAACCCCGTTATAATCTCTGATTCGCCGCCGGTATAAAGCGCGCTGCCTGTTTCTGTCCTTGTGGCTTCCCATAAAACTTCTGGATTGTCCTTATCTCCCCATGCTATGAATATATGGTTTTCAGGAGAAGCCTCTATTTTTCTCATGTGTATAGGCAGGCCTAATATCTGGCCTGTTAAATAATACACATAGCTTAAACGTTCACACTTTGATCTATCGCCCCTTAATATATCCTTATGGTTCTGCACTATTTCTTTACGTATAATCTCAAGCACTTCCGCAGGTTCTTTATCCTGCATTTTGTCCTTAACAGCAGAGGCGATTCCCGATGCGGCATTTTGAGCCATTGCTGCTTCAGGATACTGCGATACAAAGCCTGTTCTTATAGTAGGCTCCGCGAACGACAACTTTTGTCTTGGTTCTTCCGCAGCAGGTTCCGCGAAAGCGGCGATTTCCTCTGCTTCCATGGAAGCTACGTAACGTCCGGAAACCGTATCTCCGAATACTTCATAGAAGCTATCCAGCGAATACCCTTTTGAAAGCAGGAACAGCTTAATATGCTCCAGCATCATACTGTCATAAGGCTGTACAAGCGCTTCTTCGCCTGCGGGCTTTTCAGGCGTGTGATTGTATTCATGATTTAATATAAGCGCCAGAGCGCAAACCGCCGCTGTTCTCGCTTCTTTTGAACTATTTTTATCTCTATATATGCTTAAAAGATTTTCCACATCTTCCAGCCTGAATATAACATGCACATAGCCGTCTTCAACAGCGCCCATGGTATCGCTTAGGCTTTCACTTACATGCACCTTTATTCCTATGCCTTTTCTAATAAAACCTTCAGGCCTTATTGTCGGCTCCATCTGGTTAACAGCATTTATAAACATGCCGGCTTCATTAAGCATGTTTGCGAACATGGCGCCATCCTGCGAATCCCCTTCGCATACAAACCCCTGATCATAGCTAAAATCAATTCCTTCATATTGCGGCAGCACATCCTCAACAATGCCTGCCTTTGTTATTAATGGCCCGGCTTCCTGCACAGGGCCGCCCGCTATCCTTTGTTCGATTTCCGTAACCAAGCCATCTAAACCTTCTGGAGTGTGCCATCGCTTTACACTAGCCTGTGATGCCTGATGCCCATGTTTTGTAATTGCAAATTGTACTATAATTTTATGCGCTTCATGCAAAGCATCCTTATCGGACTTACCCTCTTGTTTTTGTTTTTTATATATTCCGTATGCCCTACCAATTACGCCTTCTTCTTCCCCATAGAAAAATCCTGTGTGCACTGCTGGTTTTACTGTATTGAAGAAATTATCCACGCTTACTTTAGTATCCGGGGTTTCTTCACGGAGCGCTATATACATATCCAAATCGCCGAAATACATTCCGCTTTCTTCTTTTAACTGAGCATCTGCGCGCTTCATTGTGTCACTATGCATAAGTTCATGGCGCAGGCGCTCTGCAAGCACCTGCGTAATAGCCTGCTTGTGTTCAACGCTGTTTTCCATTAATGTTGCTGTAAAAAGCCTGCCTATGTTAATATCGACCACTGCACTTTCTACATAACCTTTATGTAATGAGTTGTTCAGGGATTTCCCGAAATCATCATCATATCTTATGGCAATAGGTATAATGCCTGTAGCCTGGCCTATTTTTTCCTGAATAAATTCTCTCAAGGTTTTTTTACCAAATGCCCCGCCTGGCCTGGTTTCCATACTGGCAATAAGCACATCAAGCAGGTTCTTTTCGCCTTCGGTTAAGTCTTTGTCTATATCTATCTGCACAAAACGGCACTGAGCCCTATCCCAGCCTATATTTGTATTTTCAGGCAGATATGCTTCATCCATATATTTTGAACCAACAGGCAGATATTGTTCTGAAAATACCCTGCTAAACTCATCCCTTTTCTCCTTATTTGCTTTCGGGAAAGCATATAACAAGAATGTATCTATCAATGGCTTACGATCAACACCTTCTATGCTACTGGTATTTTCATCTACAAGTTCTTTTACCTTAAAAAGATCGTTGGCATCTATTTTTTCTGACTGTGCCTTACGTAAGGCTGAAGCATGCATTTCTGCTTCCCGCTTTATTTCCGGCCTAGACACTTTTTGCGCCAGGGAGATTACCATATTCGCAAAACTATCAATCGCAGTATCCTGATGTTTAATAACTGCAGCTATATCATTCATAGTAACAACTTCTGCTAACTCTACGCCCATTTCATAAAGGCTGGTATATACTGCCATTGCTTCTATAAGCACCAATCTTCTTGCCTGGCGCAACAACTGATTCAGCGCCTGCGCTGGGGCATGCTGCTTTTCTATTGCCTCAACTGCCATGCTCTCCGCTATTTTTTCCAGTTCCTCAGGCAGTTTTCCATCTTTACAGTTCTTTAATATCGCGGAATATATATCACCCGCCCTAAAAATACTTACTAATTCATACATCTCCGTTGAATCTCCGGCCATATCAAACCTTATCATAAACATAATCTTAGGCAGCATGCCTTCCGAAGATTGCACATTCTCTATCTGGTCCCTGAGCCCGTTAAGGACTTCTTCAAAATCAGCACCTTCTGCCTGCATAGCCCGCATAGCCTGATTAACAGCCCTTATTTTTAACTGTTTCTGTATGTTTACATAAACCTTTGCCTGCTTTTCTTTCCACCCAAGAGCAACAAGCCTGTCAACTTCTGCCTTTGTTTTTTCAGGCGTAATAGATGCTTTAACCTTATCTATCTCGTCATAAATCTGCACCCTTATGTAAAGATTTTTATCAGTAAGCAGCTTGGAATTTGCGAATGGATCAATTGCTTTTATAAACTGCTCCGCAAGCCTGACTTGTTGTTTTGTCATCTTAGCAGGATCTATGGTTCCGCCGAGCTTTTTTCTAAGTATTTCTATTAGAGCGCCTATTCTTTCCGAGTTTGTTTTTGCATCCCAGTTTTCATCATCCATTTCTTCTTTTGCCTGCAGCAGCATGGATTTAAGTTCCTTGGATTTTGTAGTGCTAATCACTATATTCATATAAGCCGCAACAGGTATAAGCTGCAAGCCGCTGGTTACACCTTTTTCATTTAGATTATCCGCAAGCGTTGTCAAGATTTCTGCTTTTTCTTCCTGCGTAAGTTTACCCCAGGCAGAAGCAGCACGCCTTCCGAAGGATTCTTTTAATGCTGCTTTTACCATTTCAGGCCTTACGCTGTCTCCTTCGCTTGGCAATATGCTTTTGCTTATGGATGCTACTACTTTTGCCACATACTCAGCAGGATTAGCTGAAGGAACCTCGGCAAATGTCATACCCTCGTATTCTGAGGCATTATCAAATATTTCATCCAGTCTGCTGTCAGTAGTCAATATGTCTCTTATTTTTTCATTCGCTTCGAATTTTATCCATTTTGCATCTGCTCCCAATTCTTTACTCTTTACTATTTCCTGCCATATGCCCAATGCCCTGGCAGCAGCATGCCTGTATATAGAACGCGCTATCTCACCAGGGCTTCTGAATACTTCGTTAATCAACAGATCCGCGTCAGCGCCTTCTTCCGTTAAGAATCTTTCGAATAATTTTTGCAGATATACCCTGGCAGCAGTACCTTCTTCTGTCATTGCTATAAGATCCTGCAGGGGCTGCCTGATTAAATTAGTCGTGGTTTCTGACGCTGTTTTGAATCTTATTGCCTCGGCTTTTTCTTCCAGTGCTTTAAAATTAGTCACAACTTCAAGAAGTGTCCTTGCCTCTTCCGGTTTCAGCATTTCATTGCGTCTGAATTTATCTATAATAGTTTTCTGATCTTCGCTGATTTTGAATTCTCCACCTTTTTTAGCAATAAGTTCAGCTCTTAATAAAATAGTTTTTGTCTCCGCCCTGTCCATCAATACAAGCCTGTCGGAAACATTTGA
>JAFGKX010000072.1 GCA_016928375.1 Candidatus Omnitrophota bacterium
GTTTATGCCTGCGGCGTTGTAGGGCAGGATACAACAGGCGCTATGCTTATAGATGAATTGAGGGAAAGAGGCATAAACGCCGAAGGTATAATTGTAGATTCCGAAAGGCCCACTATAAAAAAGACGCGTATAATAGCTCATCATCAACAGGTTGTGCGCGTGGACTCCGAAGCGGACATACCGATAAAGAGAAGGCTTCTCGATAAATTAACGAATTTCATAGAAGAAAAGATAAAAGATATAGATGCAGTGATTATAGAAGATTACGGAAAAGGCCTGATACAGCCGCACCTTATTAAGCGCATAGTCAGTATGGGTAAAAAATATAAAAAAATAATAGCCGTAGACCCGAAAGAAGAGCATTTTTCTTATTATAAAGGGGTAACCGTAGTTACTCCCAATCAACACGAAGCTGAAATTGCCGCTTCAATTAAAATAAAAGACGAGCCATCGGTACAAAAGGCAGCTAAAAGACTTATGGATAAACTTAAATGCAAGGCAGTCCTTATTACCCTGGGCGAAAAGGGCATGGCGCTTCTTGAAGAAGGCGGTAAGTTCAACAGAGTACCGACCGTAGCGCGCGAAGTATTCGATGTTTCCGGAGCAGGAGATACGGCAATAGCGACGCTTACTCTTGCCAAAGTCGCAGGCGCGACAATGCAGGAGGCAGCGTATATTTCCAATGCTGCGGCAGGAATAGTGGTCGGAAAACTTGGCGTCGCAGTAGTTGATCCGGATGAACTTAAAAAAGCAATAAAATTTCTCCAGAAGAACAAGTAAAAGGAAGGTGTTTGATGAAGGCAATAGGCATAATACCGGCAAGATACGCAGCCAGTAGATTTGAAGGCAAGGTGCTTGCGGACCTGTTGGGCAGGCCTGTTATTCAACATGTATGGGAGCGCGCAAAAAAAGCGCGTACATTAGAAGGCCTTATTGTAGCTGCGGATGACGAGAGGATAATAAAGGTAGTGGAATCATTCGGCGGAAAAGCAGTGTTTACTTCCAAGTCGCATCCTTCCGGCACGGACCGTTTAAGAGAAATAGCAAATCCGATGGATGTGGATATAGTCGTCAACATACAGGCGGATGAACCGCTCATACACCCGTTTATGATAGACGAAGTCGTAAATGCGCTTTCGGAAAAGCCGGGCATCTCAATGGCTACATTGTACAAAAAAATAGATAATCCCGAAGATATAGATAATCCAAATGTAGTAAAAGTAGTCGTTGATAAAGATGATTTTGCGCTTTATTTTTCACGCTCAGCAATCCCTTTTTACAGGCACAATAATTCAAGAATTTATTATAAGCACATAGGGCTTTACGCGTACACAAAAGATTTTTTGTTTACGTTTGCCAATCTGCCGCCTTCTTACCTGGAGAAGGCCGAAGCGCTTGAGCAATTGAGGGCGCTGGAAAACGGTTACAAAATAAAAGTGCTTGAAACAAAATACAACACAATAGGCATCGATACGCCGCAGGATTTGGAAAAGGCGAAGGAAATGCTGCTTCAGGAAACCATATGAAATCCGCTGCTGTTAAAATTAGCGATATAATAATAGGCAGCAACCGTCCGTTTGTACTGATTGCCGGGCCTTGCGTTATAGAAAGCAGAGAGAGCGCGCTTTATCATGCCGTAAAACTTCGCGAAATAACCAAAAGTTTAAATATACCTTTTATCTATAAGGCAAGTTACGATAAGGCAAACCGCACCAGCGCAAAATCCTTCAGGGGCCCGGGCCTTAAAAAAGGCCTTGAAATATTGCGGATGGTCAAAGATAAAACCGGCGTTTTGGTATTAAGCGATGTGCACTGCAGGCAGGACCTGAAAGAAGCATCTAGGGTGCTGGATGTTATACAGATACCGGCATTTTTATGCAGGCAAACGGATTTTATAACAGCCTGCGCGCAGACCGGCAGGCCCATTAACATAAAAAAAGGGCAGTTTCTTGCTCCGTGGGACATGAAGCATGCGGTAGACAAAGCAGCAAGTACGGGCAACAAAAAAATAATAATCACCGAACGCGGCACATCGTTTGGTTATAATAACCTTGTAAGCGATATGCGCTCGATACCAATATTAAAAAAATTAGGGTTTCCGGTTATCTATGACGCAACTCATAGCGTGCAGCTTCCAGGCGGATTGAAAAATGCCTCGGGCGGGCAAAGGGAATTTGTTTTTCCTCTTGCAAGCGCCGCTATTGCAGTAGGAGTAGATGGGCTTTTTCTTGAGGTTCACAAAGACCCGAAAGCTGCTTTAAGCGACGGGCCCAACATGGTTTATCTTAAAGATTTGAAAGATCTTTTGCTGAAATTAAAAAAAATAGACATGGCGGTAAAACGATGAGGAAAGACATATTCGAAGAGAGCTGGCTGTACAGGGTAATGGTGATTCTGTGCCTGTGCATATTGCTTGTCTATACATATCTTACAAACGAGGAAACTTTATTAAATTATGTAGGCGGGAAATTCATACTCGATTCAAGGCTTATGTGGCAGATAGGTATATTTGCCATGCTCAGCCTCGTGCTTTTTTATCTGCTTGAAAGCACGCTTGATTATAAATCGCAGAATGAGGTGCTAAAAGAGTATGTGCGCAAAGTTCAGGGCGAGATCGATTCGGAAAGACAGGCCATAGAAGATTTAAAATCCGTATCCGGAGATAAGATTATTAAGCTGGGTTCTTTCGTAATTACCATTTCCGACATGGCAAAAGAATTTAATTCCGTATTGGAAACAACATTGCTTTTGCAGACGATGCTGATAAAAACCTCGGAGCTTTTAGGTTCTAAAAAATGCGCCATATTCAGCATAGACAGTAAAAAAACCCTGCATTTGGTTGACGCGTTCGGATATAATAAAGACGAATTAACCGGTTTTTCCCTTACGGCAGATAACGAAGAATCCGGCATGGCAGGCCTTGCCGCGCTGGACGGTAAATTTTATTCAAAGGCCATACTGGAGGCCGATTATACAAAAAAACATGTTTTAAAAAATGATAAATTTCAGCTGCAGTTCTGTCAGCCTATAATATACCGCGGGGAAGTATTAGCGGTAATATGCATAGGCGAGGTCAAGGAAGGGCTTCTCGACGATTATATAGTGCGCATACTTTCTACGATAGCAAATTTCGGCGCAGTGGCGTTGTCTAATTCGAGGCTGGTGGAGCGCATAAAAGACCAGTCCATAAGAGACGGCCTGACTGGTTTATATAACCATCAGTATTTTCAGGAAAGGCTCGATGAACTTTTATCCCTGGCTATTAAAGAAAAACAGCCTCTGGGCTTTATAATGATAGACCTGGACCATTTCAAGAAATTGAACGATACATACGGCCACCAGATGGGAGATATCGGCTTGAAAAAGCTGGCTCACATATTAAAATCCAGGACAAGAAAAGATGATATAATAGCCAGATACGGCGGCGAAGAATTCGTATGCATATTATTCGGCATGAGCATTGAAAAAACAGCAGAATTGGCGGAAAAAATCCGCGCCGATTTTAAAAATACCGTGCTTGAATTTGATGATGCCAAAACTACATGCACTTTAAGCGCCGGCGTTGCCGCATATATGCCTGAGAAGACATATGATATGAAGAAAAATAAGCTGATAAGAATAGCGGATAAAGCGCTTTATGAAGCAAAAGAAAAAGGAAGAGACAAAGTTGTTATTGATAAAAGCCTGCCTGCCGGCAGGCAGGGAGTATAAATTATGGAAATAAGAGATTTGCTGCAGACAGCTGATGAAGCGGGAGCTTCGGATATAATTCTTGTGGTGGGGTTTCCGCCTGCCTTAAGAGTGGACGGCATAATAAAGCCTATGGATTTTGAGGCGCTTTCTCCGAAAGAGGCAGATAGGCTTATATTATCGATGTTGACCAAAGAACAGCTTGATTTATATCATCAGCACAGTGAATTAGACCTTTCTTATAATATAGAAGGCCTTGCGCGCTTCAGGGTAAATATACATCAGCAGAGAGGCACTATCGCTGCTGCATTGCGTAGAATTCCGCTTGAGATACCTAATTTCAGAGATCTGGGGCTTCCTGAAAAAGTAATAACTCAACTCTGCAGCGCAAGAAACGGCCTCGTACTTATAACAGGGCAGACAGGCAGCGGCAAAACCACTACATTGGCTTCAATGATAGATTTTATAAATAAAACAAGGCCCTGCCATATGATTACCATCGAGGATCCGATAGAATTTTTACACAAGCATAATAAATCTGTAGTGGAACAAAGGGAAGTATACAGGGATTCGTCTTCGTTTAGCACGGCATTGAGGTACATAATGAGGCAGAATGCCGATGTTATATTTATAGGGGAAATGAGGGATCTTGAAACCATATCTACTGCTATTACTGCATCGGAAACAGGCCAGCTTGTCCTGGCAACTCTGCACACAATAGACGCCAGTGAGACCGTAAACAGAATTATAGATGTTTTTCCGTGGAGGCAGCAGCAGCAGATAAGGGTTCAGCTCGCGAGCACCCTAACTGGCGTTATTTCGCAAAGGCTTGTGCCAAAGGCTCACAAAAACGGCCTTGTGGTTGCGTGCGAAATTATGATAGGTATTCCTTCTGTAAGGCATCTCATAAGAGAAGGCCTGGTTCATCAGATACAGAATGTGATTGAAACCGGGGCAAAATACGGAATGCAGTCAATGGATCAGGCGCTTATAAAACTGCATCAGGATAAAGTGATATCCAAGGAAGAATTATATTATAACCTGAAAGATAAAGAAAGAGACGATATACAGGGTTTTATTTAAAATATGTCTATAAACAAAGCTAAAAAAGTACTAAAGATAGAAGCAGATGCAATAAAGGCGCTGATAAGCCGCCTGGATAAAGATTTTAAAAAAGCCGTGGATACTATAGCCAGGTGCGGCGGGCGCGTAGTTATAACCGGCATGGGAAAACCGGGAATAATAGCCCAGAAGATTTCTGCCACACTTTCATCTACCGGCACGCCGAGCTTATTTCTGCACCCCGCAGAGGCAATACACGGAGACTTAGGGCGCGTAACAAAAAACGACATATTAATAGCGCTTTCCAACAGCGGTGAAACAGAAGAGATTTTGAAGCTTCTTCCGGTAATCAGAAAAATGGGAGCGTTTCTTATAAGTTTTACAGGAGATAAAAATTCTACCCTGGCCAAGGAGAGTGATTGCGTCATTGATGTAAGCGTTAAAAAAGAGGCCTGCTCTTTAGGCCTTGTGCCTACTGCAAGCACAACCGCTATGCTTGCGATGGGCGATGCGCTTGCAGTAGCGCTTCTGGATAAGAAAGGTTTCAAGGTGGAGGATTTTGCATTTTATCATCCCGGGGGCGCAATAGGTAAAAAGATATGGCTCAAAGTGGAAGACTTAATGAGAAAAGGCCCGTCCAATCCGCTGGTCGGAGAAAATGCAACTATAAAAGAAGTTCTGTATAAAATAACAAAAGCCCGCGCGGGCAGCGCTACGGTTGTGGATAAAAAAGGCAGGCTGCTTGGCATTTTTACAGACGGAGATTTAAGAAGGCACCTTGAAAAAGATCCCGGGCTTCCTGAGCGCAAAGTAAAATCTGTGATGACTAAAAATCCCACAGCAATAAGGCCGAATAAGCTGGCTGTTGAAGCATTGCGCATTTTACAACAGAAAAAAA
This sequence comes from Candidatus Omnitrophota bacterium, assembly GCA_016928375.1. GTDB lineage: Bacteria > Omnitrophota > Gorgyraeia > JABMRG01 > JAFGKX01 > JAFGKX01. The sequence goes on from JAFGKX010000072.1 coordinate 5,651, forward strand.
TAGATGAGATCCCGGTCATTGATAAACGCAACAGGCCCATAGGGCTTGTAGATGTGCAGGATTTGCTGAAAGCAGGCCTTGTTTGAAGCTAAGGAGTAAAAGCCAGGAGTGAAGCATCGTTTCAGAAGAAAATTATTATATATATTATTGCTGGTAGTGGATAAGATTATTCTTTCATTTCCGGTTGATTTTGCTATAGCTATAGGCCGATATTTCGGTATTCTGGCATATTTTATTTTGCCTAAATTCTCGAAAATAGCGAAAGAAAACCTTAAAAACGCTTTCCCTGATAAAACGCCGGCTGAGATAAACAGGATTACGATGGGCGTATTCAGAAACTTAGGCATGAACGCTGCCGAGGTTCTGAGCATATCCAAGATAAAAAAGCAGGCATTACGCCGAATTTATTCCACAGGCTTTGACAAGATTGACAAGGCGCTTGAAAAAGGAAAAGGCGCTATAATATTATCCGCGCATTTCGGAAACTGGGAACTGTTGCCGGTGTATTTTGTTGCCAAAGGTTACCCCTCCAATGTTGTTGCCAGGCATATATATTACGAAAAATACGACGAGTGGGTCAGTTTGCTGCGCAAGACCACAGGGGTTAACATTATATTCAGGGATGAAAGCCCGAGAAAAATTGTAGAAGCGCTGAAAAGCAATGAACTGCTGGGTATTATGCCGGATCAGGATATAGACAGCATTGAAGGGGTTTTTGTGAAATTTTTCAAAAGGCCCGCATATACTCCGACTGCGCCGGTGGCGCTTTCTGCGAAGATAGGCTCGCCCATACTGCCGTGTTTTATAATAAGAGAACGCAACAGGCACAAGATCATCATAGAGGATCCGGTAAATTTAAAAAGTACAGGCAACGAAGAGCGGGATATAACAGAGAATACGCAAGCCTGGTCGGATGTAATTGAGTCATACATAAAAAAATATCCGGAACATTGGGTGTGGATGCACAAAAGATGGAAGACCAGGCCGAGGAGTTAATGAAAAAACTTTTTATTGTACTGTTGATATTATCCTTAGGTTTTTTTGCATGGTCAAGAGTTCACAAAAAATCCGATGTTGCCAAACCTGTTGAGGTTGTTCAGCCCCAATCGGAAGAAGATACTACACAGAAGGTGCAGTCATTTACGGTGTCCGGCGCCTCGGAAGACGGAAAAAGTAAGTGGGAGGTAGAAGGGGAAAGCGCGGATATATTTTCCGATACAGTCAATATGCAGGCAATAAAGGCAAAAAGTTACGGAGGCCAGGCTAACGTAACTTTGACGGCTGACGAA
>JAFGKX010000073.1 GCA_016928375.1 Candidatus Omnitrophota bacterium
ATGGAAGAGCTGACCCTGCCGCCTTCGCTTCTTATCATTGCCTCCGCTTCGTTTCTTGAAATAGAGGCCAAGGAGCCTGTTAATACAAATTTTTTATCTTTTAACCTGCCATTTTGGGCTGTTTTTTCCTGCGTCATGTTGATTCCTGAGCTTTTAAGCCTGCTTATCCATTTCCTGTTTTCCGGATTATGAAAAAATTCATATATCGACTCAGCCATAACTGGGCCTAATTCATGTATCTCAGAAAGTCCTTCTTTCTTCTGCCCGGCAATTTCATCCACAGAGCCGAACTCATCGGCCAATAGCCAGGCCGCATGCTCTCCAACATGCCTTATACCGAAAGCGAATATAAGCCTGGCGAGGTTTTGCTGCTTGGATTTTTCTATTGCCTCAAGCAGGTTTTTTACGGACTTATCCGCCATACGCGGCAGTTTTACAAGGTCTTCGTATTTTAAATTATATAAATCAGCTATGCCGGCGATAATCTTATTATCAACCAGCAATTCAACCATTGCTTCTCCGAGGCCTTCTATATCCATGGCGTTTCTTGACGCAAAATGCTTTATTCTTTCTTTTTGCTGGGCAGTGCATGCGGCGTTATCGCAGCGAAAAGCTACTTCCCCCGGATATTGTTTTATTTTTTCGCCGCAGGCCGGACATTTATCCGGCATATGAAATTTTTTTTCTTTGCCTGTCCTCTTGCTCAATACCGGCGCGACTACCTGCGGTATGATTTCTCCTGCCTTTTCTATGATTACAATATCGCCTATCCTTATATCTTTTCTCTCAATATCATCCGCGTTATGCAGCGTCGCCCTGCTTACTGTGCTTCCTGAAAGATGCACCGGTTCAAGTACTGCCACCGGCGTTAATGTACCGGTCCTGCCTACCTGTATTATTATATCTTTTAATTTCGTCGCAGCTCTTTCAGCCGGAAATTTATAAGCTATCATCCACCTGGGTGATTTCGAAGTAAACCCCAGTTTTTTTTGCTGGCTCAGTGAATTTACTTTTACTACCATGCCGTCTATATCGTAATCCAGATGTTCTTTTTTCTCCTGCTGCTGAGCGCAATATGAGATAACCTCTTCTATCGAGTTGCATAGTTTTATATGAGGATTAGTTTTAAACCCGTGCTGTTTTAAAAAATGCAAGAGGCTCCATTGTGTTTCAAATGCTGCGCCTTGGGCATAGCCTACGGAATAATTAAATATATCAAGCCCCCTTTTTGCAACTATTGATGAATCCAGTAATTTCAAAGATCCTGCGGCGGCATTTCTGGGATTAGCGAAAAGTTCCTCGCCTATTTTTTCCTTTTCTTTATTTATCTTTTCAAATGCCCGGCGGTTCATATACACTTCACCTCTGGCTTCTATTAAATCAGGGAAAGATTGCGCATCCTTGACGAGCAGAGGTATGCTCGGTATAGTGCGCAGATTTTGCGTCACGTCGTCGCCTGTTTCACCGTCGCCTCTGGTTGCGCCTGTATCGAATTTTCCTTTTTTATATGTCAGGGAAACACTTACACCGTCTATTTTAAGTTCCACCACATAAGATATTTCCTCTCCCGGCAGGTTCTTTTTTACTCTTTTGTCAAAATCCCGTAGTTCCTGCGCGGAATAGGTATTATCCATGCTGTACATAGGAAATTTATGTTTAACCTTCGGGAAATTCTCCAAAGGTTTTTCGCTTACTCTCTGAGTAGGGGAATCTTTCGTGATAAGATGGGGGTATGATTTTTCCGCGGCTATAAGTTCGCGCATAAGCCGGTCATATTCTTCATCTGAAATTTCCGGCTTATTTTCAACATAATATTTATAATCATGGTATCGTATTTTCTCTCGCAGCGTTTCTATTTTATTTTCAATGTCTTTTTCCATATCAATAAAATTTTATTTCAAAATCCCGGAATTCTCCTGTATACTGCTCCCACGAAATATCTTTTTTCTGGATATAGCGCCTCATTATAATTTCAAGGCGGCCTGAAAAATCCGTAAGCGCCTCTTCTTCGCCTTCGGCAAGCACTTCGACTTTACCGTCCGCAAGGTTCTTCACCCAGCCTTTAATACCCATCGAAAGCGCCAGTTCTTCCGCTGAAAACCTAAAACCGACTCCCTGCACGCGGCCGGTGTAATATGTGTGTAGTCGTTTTTTCATTATTTAAATGGTCGGGGAGATGGGATTTGAACCCATGGCCTCTTGGTCCCGAACCAAGCGCGCTAGCCAAGCTGCGCTACTCCCCGTAAAATTTGTATAGTAGTGTAACATTTAAAACAAATCTTAGCAAGAGAAAAACTTAGTTATGTTAACTACACAAAGCCGTGTTCGGATAAAAACTGGGGGGTTATATTGCTCTTTTTTTCTTTTGAAGATAATAATGTCTCGGTATATTTAGCCAGTATATCTGTTTCCAGATTTACGCTGTCGCCTTCTCTTTTAAAACTTAATGTGGTATTTTTGAGCGTGTGAGGTATTATATAAACCGTAAAATAATCCCTGAAAACCTCACCAACAGTCAAGCTTATCCCGTCTATTGCAACGGAGCCTTTCGACGCGATATACTTCATAAAATCTTGCGGCACATCAAAGGCTATTTTTATGGTATCGCCGATAGATGCTTTCGCTTTTATTTTACCTATACAATCAATATGCCCCGCAACAAAATGCCCGCCTAGCCTTGAGTCCGCTTTTAATGCGCGCTCCAGATTGACTTTATCCTGAGATTTCAGATTACCCAAATCCGTCTTATCCAGCGTTTCCGGGGAAACATCGAATTTTAATATATTGCCCGATTTCTCGACAATAGTCAAGCACACTCCGTTAACTGAAATGCTGTCGCCGATTTTCGTATCTGATAATATTTTATCGGCTTTTACACAAAGCACAGCTGATGAAGCCTGCTTAATGAGCTCACTAACCAACCCTATTTCTTCTATAATACCTGTAAACATGGTTATTTTTAAAAGTTTTGTCGTTAGCCGGAGCGACTGTAAAAACAAATAATTTTATGCCGAGGGGTGGCCATCGTTTTCAGGGCTCTCGCCGCGCGCAGCGAAAGCGAGCACGGCGGGATGAAAACGATGACAGGCCCCCGAGGCCCTTGTAAAGCGGCAAGCGGAGGCAACGACAAAACTTTTCTATATTTTCCCTTCAAACAAATAATCGATTCCGATTTTTTTTACAGTCAGATTTTTAACCGCCAGCACCTGCTTTATCTTAAGCTTGTCTGCTATAATCTTTGGTGCGATAAAAAATAAAACCTTGTCAACAAACCCTTCGCTTAATAAAGACGCGGAAAGCCTGCTGCCGCCTTCTGCTAAAATATCGATAATGCCTTTTTTTGCCAGTATTTTCATCAATGCTGTCAAATCTACCAGGCCCTTTTTGCTTTTTACGATTATAATTTCTGCGTTCTTTCTTTCAAATTGTTTTATTTTATTTTTTGGCGCTGATTTTGTTATCGCAATAATGGTTTTTGCAGGCGAGTATTTAGAAAAAATCTTTGCATTTACAGGGATATTTAACTTGGAATCAATTATAATTTTCACAGGCTGCCTGGATAACAGCCTGTTTGTCAAAAGCGGATTATCTTTAACAACTGTCCCTGCGCCCACCATGATTGCGTCTGTCTCGCTTCGCAATTTATGCACAAGGCGCCGGGATTCATCACAGCTGATCCATTTGGAATCCCCTGTTTTTGTGGCTGTTTTTCCATCCAAACTCTGCGCTAATTTTAAAGTAATAAACGGCAGATTTTTTGTCATATATTTAAAAAATGGCGCATTAAGCGCCAGGGATTCTTTTTCGCAGATATTTTCAATAACCTTAATCCCTGCTTTTTTTAAAATGTGTATGCCTTTACCATTATTTACAGGATTGGGGTCACGCGTACCGATATAAACTTTTTTTATTCCGGATTTTATTATTGCTTCGGTGCAAGGAGGAGTTTTTCCG
>JAFGKX010000074.1 GCA_016928375.1 Candidatus Omnitrophota bacterium
ATAGAGTCATAAAAGCAATTAAGGAAACAATACGAACTGTAAAGAGCGCAAAAATAGATTATGTATCTGTCGTAGATATGAAAAAATTAAAACCAGTGAAAACAATAAAAGGCAGCGTGTTAATAGCATTGGCTGTGTATTTTGGAAAAACCAGATTGATAGACAATATTATTGTTAAAGTATAGAAAGGGACATTTAAATGTTACGTATAATAATGAAATCAAAAATACATAATGCCACCGTTACCGAAGCGAATATAAATTATCAGGGAAGCATAACCATCGATTCAGCTTTGCTTAAAAAAACAGATATATTGCCCGGAGAGAAAGTTCAGGTTATAAATTTAAGCAACGCAAGCCGCATTGAGACATATGTAATAGAGGGAAAGGACAATTCCGGGATCATCTGCATGAACGGAGGCGCTGCCCAATACGCAAAACCGGGAGATAAATTGATCATAGTGGCATATGCCCTGGCGGATTCAAAGGAAGCAACCGGGTTTAAGCCCAAAATCGTTATAGTAGATGCAAATAATAAACCAGTAAAGGGAAAATAGCATGAAATCATATACCCAAAAGGATGATAAGCAATATAAAGATCAGCTGAAAGAGCGTATAAAGAAAATAAAGAAACAGCGTAACGCTGTTTTGATCGCCCATAATTATCAGAGAGACGAGATTCAGGAAATAGCGGATATATGCGGTGATTCACTGGCTCTAAGCAAAGCAGTCGTGGATACAAAAGCGGATGTAATAGTGTTTTGCGGGGTGCTTTTTATGGCAGAGACCGCGAGTATATTGAATCCGAAAAAAACAGTACTTCTTCCTGTCAAAGAAGCAGGATGCCCCATGGTTGATATGATTACGGTCGAGATGCTTCAGAAAAAGAAGAAACAACATCCTGATGCGGTAGTCGTAGCATATATTAATACATCCGCGGCTGTAAAAGCGGAATCCGATATATGCTGCACATCCAGCAATGCTGTCGAAGTTGTGCGTTCGCTTAAGCAAAAACAGGTAATCTTTGTGCCTGATAAAAATCTTGGAAGTTATGTGCAATCCAAAATTCCGGAAAAAGAAATAATACTCTGGGAAGGTTTTTGCCCATGCCATATGAGAGTGCATGAGGGCCAGATAAAACAAGCTAGAAAATTATACCCGAATGCCGAATTCCTCACGCACCCTGAGTGTGAAGCATCTGTAGTGGCATTGGCAGATCATGTTACATCAACTGCAGGCATGATAAAATACGTGGGAAAATCAAAGGCAAAAGAATTTATCATCGGTACAGAGTGCGGTATATTATATCAGCTTAAAAAACAACACCCTGATAGAAAATTTTATATACCAACAGATGGTTTAGTATGCGCGGATATGAAATTAACAACATTAGGATGGGTATTACATTCACTTGAATATTTAAAAACTAAAATACAGGTGCCTGATAATATAAGGGTAAAAGCAAAAAAGGCAATCGACAAGATGATTGAGATACCAGGGGTATAGAACATAAGGTTTTGTTGTTGCCTCCGCTTGCCGATTCACAGTCGCTCCGGCAACAAACAAAACCTTTTTAGAGGTTATACATGAAGAATCTGAAAATAGGAATTATAGGTTGTGGCGCTATAGGATCTAAATTAGCCAGGGTTATAGATAAAGATTTAAGTGATAAGGTTATTGTTTCTGGAATTTGCGATAGCGATAAACAAAAAGCAATAGCCCTGCAGAAAGAGATCAAATCCAAGCCTGATATTCTTGATATAGATGCCCTGATTAAGAAAAGCGATTTTGTGATTGAAGCGGCATCCGCAAAATCGAGCGCTGATATATTAAAAAAAGCGGTCTTTGCAAAGAAAGATATAATGTTGATGAGTATCGGCGGGTTATTAGGTAATGAAGAATTGCTTAATAAAGCCAATGAGGAACACATAAGAGTATATCTTCCAAGCGGCGCAATATGCGGCATCGATGGTGTAAAAGCGGCTAGTCAGGCGAAAATAAAAAGCGCGCGCCTCATCACTAGAAAACCCCCCAAAGGATTAAAAGGCGCGCCTTATATAGTAGAAAAAAATATTGATCTTGATGGTATAAAAGAAGAGACGATTATTTTTAACGGCACAGCATCCGAGGCTGTTAAAGCGTTTCCCGCTAATATAAATGTATCTGCGATTTTAAGCCTGGCCGGCATTGGGGCGAAAGAAACGCGTGTTACTATAATTGCAGTTCCGGGCGCAGAAGTAAATTCGCATGAGATCGAAGTTGCGGGCGACTTCGGAAAGCTGACCACTAAAACCGAAAATGTCTCCTGCCCCGATAATCCAAAAACAAGCTACCTCGCAGTGCTCTCGGCAATTGCCACTTTAAAACAAATATTATCTTCGGTCAAGATCGGCGCATGATGATTTGAAGATTTTGTGTGTCAGCCTCCGTTTACAATAAGCGAAAGCATTGCTCGCAAAATGTATTTTTTCGCCGTCTTTTTGGACTTATGGCTCGTTCGTATATGGCGCATTCGCCCTCCTATTCGTCGGGCTCAAAGCGCCACTCACTCGCCATAAGTCCTAAAAAGACATCTACAAAACTTTCGACAAGCAAGATGAGGTATGGCTGGAAAAAATCCAATTGTTTTGCTCGCAATGCTTTCGCTTATTTAATTTTCAGTCGCTCCGGCCTGGACACACAAAATCTACGCATTTGTTTTGCTGCAATGCATTTTTTATATCCCCTCCACCAAATTATTCGAGCATTAACTTAAATTTATTATTTTTTTGCTTGCGCTCGACGGGAATATAGTATACAATACATTCAATACATTAAGAAAGGACGGTGAAGTG
>JAFGKX010000075.1 GCA_016928375.1 Candidatus Omnitrophota bacterium
GGTGCGCCATTCCCTGATTCATAGAACGCGTAGGCTCTGCACTTGATTCTATTTTTTCTAGCGCGCGTGCCAAAGCCAGGGGATTTCTGGTAAGTTCTGCCCCTGATGCGTCAGCGAGATATTCGCGCCTTCGCGAAACAGCCATAGCGATGATACGCGATAATATCGGCGCAATGATAATCGTAACAAGCCATATCGCAAGAATAATCAAAGCTGCCCCGCCTTCGGCCCTGCCTCTCGAGCTGCTTCTTTTGCCTCGGCCGCCGTAAAAAAATCCTCTGGCTGCCCAGTCCGCTATAAGCGCAATAGAACCGACCAATACCGCAACCATAAGCATAAGCCTTATATCCAAATTTTTTATGTGGCTCATCTCATGCGAAGCCACTGCCTGCTGTTCCTCGCGGTTTAAAACATTCAAAAGGCCTTTTGTAACCACGATAGAGGAATGCTGCGGATTTCTGCCTGTCGCAAACGCGTTAGGATCCGGGTCATCTATTATATATGTTTTTGGAAGCGGTATCCCCGACGCTATACTCATCTCTTCTACGACGTTTTGCCATTGCCTTTGTTTTAAGTCATTCAGGTCCAAAGGCTTTGCGCGCGTCGAAGAAAGAATCAGTTTATCGCCGCTCATATAAGCGCTATAGCTTGAAATAACCGCAAATAAAAAAGCTACTATGGTAAAGATCGGCAGCTTATAGCCTGCGCCATAATTATAATCCAGGCCGAAACCAATACTTAAAAATAGCAATGCGAATACACTTACCAAAACCCATGTTGCGCGGTTGTTCTTATTTATCTGTTCGTATAAATTCATTTAATATTAAGGTCCACCTTTGGCACTTCTTTTTCTTTTTGATCCGTAACTTCAAATAACTCGGATGCTTTAAAACCAAACGGGCCCGCTATGAGGTTATTCGGAAACGTCTGCTGGGTTATATTAAATCTTGTCGCGATATCATTATAAAACTGCCTTGCAAAACCTATGCGATTTTCGGTTGATGTCAGCTCTTCCTGCAGCTTCGAAACATTTTCACTGGATTTTAAATTGGGATAATTTTCCACAAGCGCGAACAACTGTTTCAATGCGCCGCTCAATATATTCTCCTGAACTGCCTTATCTGCGATACCCTGCACGGAAATAGCCTTGTTTCGCGCTTCTATTACCTGCGTTAAGGTATTCTGCTCGAATTTCATGGAGCCTTTTACCGCCTCGACAAGGTTAGGTATCAGGTCGTGCCTTCTTTTAAGCTGCACATCTATCTGCTTCCAGCCGTTCAATGTCTGGTTTTTCAAAGATATGAGACTGTTATAAGCCGCGATAACCCATAAAATCGCAACTGCCGCTATGCCTAAAATTATCCATAACGCTATCATTTTATCCTCCAAAATTTATGAAATAAATTTTGTCCCGAGTCCGGCAGGGCGAGGGGCATTATTTACTTCTGTTGTTTCTCCGTTAAATACAATGTGCGCTTTTCCTTCAAGCCACACATCACTGAATTTTTGGCCTAATCTTACAAAATGCACTTTCAGCATTTCTTTGCTTTTAGTGTGCACATTCACTGTTTTTTTGCCTGTGCCTGTTTTACAGGCAAAAATAATTGCGGATGCCACAGAGCCTGTGCCGCAGGCAAGGGTTTCCGCTTCAACACCTCTTTCGTATGTGCGGATTTTAATACTGTCTTTGTTTAAAGCTTCTATAAAATCCACATTCGCGCCTTTCGGCGAGAATCTTTTATGATAACGCACACTGCTTCCTATTGCCTGAACATCTATTTTTTCTATTGCCTCCGCTAATATAACCGCATGCGGCACTCCGGTATCTACAAAATTTACCTTTAGCGCGCGGTTATTAATTTTAATCGGGATATCGAGTTTTAAACCTTTCGGATCAGTTAATTTTATTTTAACGGTATCGCCTTTTACTCCGGATTTGATTATGCCTGCTTTTGTTTCAATGCTGATTTGCCTGTTGTCAGGTATGCGATTTTGCGATTTTACCCACAATGCCACACAGCTTGCTCCGTTGCCGCACATCTCGGCTTCGGAGCCGTCAGCATTGAATATGCGCATTCTTACATCGGCACATTTTGATTTTTCAATAACAAGCAGCCCATCCGCGCCTATACCAAATTTCCTGTCGCATAGTTTTACTGCTAATGCCGGTAAATTTCCGGTTATCGCGTTGATTACGACAAAATCATTGCCGCGCGCCTGCATCTTTGTAAATTTTACCTGTTTCATTTTAGTAACCGCGGTATAGACTCTCCCCTTACAATGTCCTGGTAGGATTCCCTGCTGCGCACTACGTAATATTTTCCTCTTAATACCATAATCTCCGCTGCCCTGGGCCTGGCATTGTAATTGCTGGACATGGAAAATCCGTATGCGCCGGCTCCCATAACCGCAAGCATATCGCCTTCAGCAGGTATACGCAATTGCCTGTTTTTGGCGATAAAATCGCCGCTTTCGCATATAGGGCCTACCACATCGGCTTTTATTGATTTGCCCGATATCTTTTTGCGCAAAGGCAGCAATTCATGATAGGCGTCATAAAGCGCGGGCCTTATAATATCATTCATTCCGGCATCCACGATAACAAAATTTTTCCTGGGTGTTTTTTTGACATATAAAACTTTTGTCACAAGAATGCCGCTGTTTCCGGAAATAAACCTTCCCGGCTCAAGTATGACTTTAACTTTCAGGTCTTTTAATATGGGGACAACCGCACTTGCGTATTCATCCGCAGTCTGGGGCCTTTCCCTGGAATAAATAATACCAAGGCCTCCCCCTATATTAAGGTAATCTATTCTTACGTTGCTTTTCCTTA
>JAFGKX010000076.1 GCA_016928375.1 Candidatus Omnitrophota bacterium
CGATAAAGCCGTCCTTTGCGGTAGCCGTGGGGCTGGGGTTAAGGGAATGATAGAAATAAACTTACTTCCGGAAGAACTAAGAAAAGTACAGAAGAAAAAAGAATCCATACGGGTGGATATAGCCAGCCTGCCCATGCGTAAAATTATAACGATATCTATCGTCTCGTTTGTGGCGCTGCAGCTTTTGGGCATAGCTACGCTTGTCTTGAAAAATAATACGCTTAAAAAACTAAATAAGGAATTATCCGTATTGGATGAAAAATATAAAGAGGCGCAAGCCCTTAAACTGGGGATACGCCAGTTTAGCAGCAAATTATCCGCCATAAACGAGCTTACATCAAAAAGTATATTGTGGTCTAAAAAAATGGCTGATTTAAGCGCCGCGCTTACCGAGGGTGTGTGGCTAAGCGAACTTATACTTGTAGACGGGAAAGGTTCAATGAAGCAGCAGGCCATGATATTGAAAGGCAATGCTGTTTCCTACCCCAAAGGCGAAGAAGCAGCGGTAATAGCAAATTTTATCAATTCACTTAAAACAAATAAAGATTTTTTCGAGGATTTCAGCGATATAAAACTTGAATCGAGCCAGATGAAAAAAGTTGCCGATTCCGAAGTAATGGAATTTACCGTAATATGTTATTTTAAAATCGGAAGGACTTATTTTGATAGACCTAAAAAATAATATACTAAAAAACCAGAAGCTGCTTCTGTATATAACTATCGGGGCATGTTTATTTTTTGCCGATTTTTATATGATATTGAAACCCGTAGCCGCCGGGCTTATAAAGACTATTCCCAACGTAAGCGCTAAAGCTTCGCAGGTAAATATAATGAAAATTGATGTAAACAATATACCTGCTTATGAAGGGCAGATAAAAAACATGGAAGGCAAACTGTCTAATTACAAGAGAAAATTTTCCACAAAAGAGGAGATATCGCCTCTTTTAAAAAATCTGTCGGATACAGCAAAGGCGTATGATGTAAAAATTGTCAGCGTAAACCCGGCTGAGAGCTTATCCAGCGATGCTTCGGACAGCGACGGCGCATATCGTAAATTTCCCATATACTTAAACGCTGTCTCCGGCTATCATTCTTTCGGGCTTTTTTTGAATAAGCTTGAGAACACAGATACTTTTATGAGGGTGGGGGATCTTAAAATAATAGGTGACATTACCGGAAGCGGCAACCATAAATTTGATGTGATAATCGTAACATATATATTGACTCCGCGCGAAGAAACGGAAGATGCGCAGGCTAAGCCTTCTAAACAGGCAAAACTTGTTAAGAAAAAGGTAAAATGAATAAATATATAATTATTATAAGCGCATTTTTTTCAGCTGTATGGTTGCTTACCATGGATGTGAATGCGGCAGAGAAAAGCCCGAAAGATATGCCAGGGTTTCGGTATAACGCTATGGACGTAAGAGACCCTTTTATGCCGCTGGTTACAAAAGACGGAAAAATTGCTTATGGTTACAGCGCCATAAAAAATATAGGCGACTTGCGCCTTGAAGGAATTGTTTTTGATCCCAGCGCCGGTTCCATAGCTATTATAAACGGAGCTCTGCTGCGCAAAAACGAAACAATAGGGAACATAAAACTTCTGGATGTAGAGCAAAACAGGGTAAAAATACTGTTTAACCAGAAAGAATACTTTATTAACCTGAAAAATGAGGATTGATTTATATGGTTTTAATAATATACGAAAGGGGAAAAAAATGAGCAGAAAAATTCACAACGTTTTCATCGCATATTTTACTGTTTTTACGGTTATATTTGCTTATACGCCGGTATCTTTCGCGCAGGAAGATACGGCGCAGCAAGAGGCAGTGCCTGTGGAAACACAGGCGGAAACGCAGGCGGAAACACCGGTGGAAACTTCGGCGGAATTGCCCCAGGCTCCTGTGTTTGAAGAGCAAATAAACCAGGCCAAAGAGCAGGAAGGGGAAACATCTCCCGGAAATGTTACAATAGATTTTAAGGATGCCGATATACACAATGTACTGCGCATACTTTCCTATAAAAGCGGTGTAAATATCGTAGCGGGAAAAGATGTTGAAGGCACGGTAACTATACATCTTACGGATGTTCCGTGGGAAAAAGCCCTTGATGTTGTATTAAAAACCTACGGCTTTGCTTATGAGCGCGAAGGAAACATAATAAGGGTTGCTACTGCCGAAAATCTCGGTAAGGAACCTCTTAAGACCGAGGTTTTTAAAATAGGTTACGCAAAATGCGAAGATATAACCGCCGCCGTCAAAGATATGATAAGCTCGCGCGGAAGCGTAAGATTCGACAAGCGTTCCAACACGATTATAGTTACGGATATACCTACTAACATATATAAAATACAGCAGGTAGTTGAAAAGCTGGACGAACCTACGCCGCAGATTTACATAGAGGCAAAGTTGGTAGAAACCGAAATAAATGATGATGAAAAACTGGGTATTAACTGGACCGTGCAGGTTACGGCAACAGGCGCTAAAATTCCAACAACTTTACCGTTTGACAGAGACCTTAATTATATAGAAGGCCTTAAGACCAAAGTGCCGCTTAGCGATACAACATCGACGGTAACAACAAACCTGCCCAGCAAATTCCCGGGAGGCGCAAATAACGTAGCCCCCATGTTTCCGATGGCAACTCCGGGCAATTACACATTTGGCACACTTGATTTTTCGCAATTCCAGGCTGTCCTATACATGCTAAACACAAGGAGCGATACGAAAGTAATATCGAATCCGAGAACCGTTACTTTAAATAATCAGGAAGCTACCATACACGTAGGAACATCCATATACGTGCCTGAATGGTCGGAGTCCACTACGACAGGCAGCCCTGTATTTTCCGGAATAAATAAAACAGAGCTGGATACTGGTATAAAATTAAAAGTAACGCCTCATGTTAATTCGAAAGGCGAGATAGTGGTTGACCTTATACCTGAGGTAAGTACATTAGGCACAGCAACAGCTATGCTTACGGATTCTTCCGGCAGGACGATAAATTATTTTCCTGTTACCATACGTACCGCCAAAACACAGGTAATGGTAAAAGACGGAGAAACAATTGTAATAGGCGGGCTTATGAAAGAAGAGACATCTAAAACCAGAAACAAAGTGCCGTTTTTGGGCGACATACCTATTCTTGGGGAATTGTTTAAATACTCTTATGATACAATAGACACAAAAGACCTATTAATATTCGTTACCGTAAAATTGGTAAAAACCAAAGATGACACAACGCCGCTTTTTAGCGACATCAATGAGCACTTCAGGAAAATGGATCAGGAACCGACGGCATTAGGCCATACCTACTCTCCCGATACACCTGCTGAAGCGGGCGGAAAGAAAAGAAAAGTAATGAAGCTTCTTGTAGATTAAAATAAAGTAAAAACAAAAAACTTACATACGGATGGTTAGGGAGACAAGTTAAATTGAAAAAACAGATTTTGATAAATGTTGAAGCCGGCGAGCGCAGGATAGCTATACTTGCCGAGAATAAACTTGATGACTGCTTTGTCGAGAGGCTTGATAGAAAAGAGATGGTCGGTAATATCTACAAAGCAGTCGTGGATTCCATTGTGCCGGCAATAGGCGCCGCGTTTGTGAACTATGGCAAGCCTAAAAACGGATTTTTATATGTCTCGGATGCTACCGAGTCATTGGAAGATTACGAGGACGAAGGAGTCGTGTATGATACCGATACCTCAAAAGAGAAAAAATTCCTGAAAATAGAGGAATTGCTCAAAAAAGGCCAGGAAGTGATGGTGCAGGTAGTCAAGGAAGAGCTCGGCACGAAGGGCGCAAGGCTTACTACAAACGTATCGCTTCCGGGCAGATACCTTGTGCTTATGCCGCACGGTGAAAAGATAGGCGTATCAAGAAGAATCCGGGAAGATCAGGAACGTAAAAGAATACGCGAAATACTGAAAACATTCAAGCTCCCGGAAAATACCGGATTAATAGCGCGCACTGCCGCTGCCGGATGCGATAAAAAAGACCTTATCAGGGATTTTAAATACCTGTCAAGGCAGTGGCTGTTCATAAAAGCCAATTCGAAACGTAAGGCCGCCCCTGCACTTTTATGGCAGGAACTTGATCTGGCATCAAAAATAATAAGGGATATCTTAAACGATAATTTCGAAAAAATAATCGTAGACGAGAGGATAGAGTTTAAAAGGCTCCTTCATGTAATAAATAATTTTTCCCCGGAATTCAGGTCTAAGGTTGAATTATACAGAGGCGAGGAACCAATATTCGAAAAATACGGGATAGAGAAAGAACTGGATAAAGTATACAACCGCAAGATCTTTCTTAAGTGCGGGGGATATATCACCATCGAACAGACCGAGGGTATGGTTGCCATAGATGTGAATACCGGCGGATACACAAAAAAACAGAATCCTGAGGATACGGTATATAAAGTTAACCTTGAGGCAGCAGTAGAGGTGGCGCGACAGCTCAGATTAAGAGACGTGGGCGGTATAGTGGTTATAGATTTTATAGACATGGAAACCGAACAACGCCGCAAAAGCCTGTTTAACACCCTGCAATATGAACTTAAGAAAGACAGGGCAAAAACGCATATAGCGTGTTTTTCGGAATTGAACATAGTAGAGCTTACAAGGCAAAGAACGCACAAAAGCCTTGAAAGCTCCGCGTATCAGTCCTGCCCTTATTGCGAAGGCAAGGGGTTGATAAAATCGCAGGATACCGTTGCGATACTGGCAATACGCAAACTAAGCGAATTCTTAAAAAAATCCGGCACCAGGGCGAGAGGCAACCGCGAGGTCGAGATTGTTCTGCATCCCGATGTTGCGGCAAAGATAAGAAAAGGCAAATCCGATTATATAAATAAACTAGCGCGCCTGTTCAGGGTTAAGATAGTGGTTCTGGAAAACACCAGCTTCCATTACGAAGACATTGAGATAAAAAGAGTTTGATGTAAAGCCCTGCCAAAGTTAAAAATTACTTGATTTATTAATTACTATCTGATATACTAATACACTTTAAAATAACAAAAGAACAGACAAGTAAAGTCCCTCGCTTCGCTCGGGACAATTCGCCGAGTGAAGAATCGGGGCGAATTGGAGGTCACAAGTGTTTGCAATTACTGAAGTTGGAGCAAGGCAATGCAAGGTTGCCAAAGATGAAGTTATTTTAATACCGCGTGTTTCAAGCAAGAAAGAAGTTGTGCTGAATAAAGTACTGATGCTTTATGACGGCAAAGATATTAAGGTAGGCACACCTTATGTAAACGGCGCTAAAGTCGTATGCAATGTCATTTCAGATGCAAAAGGCCCCAAAACAATAGCATTCAAGTACCGCCGTAGAAAAAATAGCCAGCGCATCAGGGGCCACAGGGATTTATTGAGTAAAGTTAAAATAAAAGAAATCATTAAGGGAGAATAACAATGGCACACAAAAAAGGATTAGGATCAAGCCGTAACGGCCGTGACAGCAATTCTCAGCGTCTCGGTGTGAAATTATTTGATGGCGAGAAAGTTAACGCCGGGTCTATCATACTGCGCCAGAGAGGCACAAGGTTTAAACCAGGTTTAAATGTCGGAATAGGAAGGGATGACACCCTTTTTGCCAAGATAAGCGGAACTGTAAAATTTGCCAAATCATCTGTTATTAATGTCATATAATGTTTATAGATACCGCAAAAGTAAATGTCAAAGCCGGTAATGGCGGCAACGGCGTAAACTGTTTCTATACAGATAAGCTTACAAGGCCGGGGCATCCGGACGGCGGAGACGGAGGCAAAGGCGGCGACGTAATTATAAGGGTGAGTCACGAACTTTCGGGGCACACCCTTATTGATTTTCAGTACAGGCAACATTTTAAAGCGCATGACGGCAAACACGGAAGTGGTAAAAAGAAAAAAGGCGCTGATGGTGATGACAGCGTAATTCTTGTGCCGCCGGGTACTCTTATATTCGATAATGATACAAACATGCTGGTGGCTGACCTGGTAAAAAACAGCGAAGAAATCGTAATAGCTGCGGGCGGCGAAGGCGGCAAGGGAAACCGAAGCCATAAAGATGCTACGCAGGGCAGCCTAGGCGAAGAAAGAAAAATAAGGCTTGAATTAAAACTTATCGCCGATGTAGGGATAATAGGCTTTCCGAATGCCGGCAAGTCTACTCTGATATCTAAGATCTCAAACGCGCACCCTAAAATCGCAGCATATCCATTTACGACAAAAAATCCCGTTCTGGGAGTAGTCAGGACGGATGACCTTGAATTTACGGCAGTAGAAGTGCCGGGCCTGATGGAGGGCGCTCATAGAGGTATAGGCTTAGGAGACTTATTCTTACGTCACATAGAGCGCACAAGGCTTTTGGTGCACCTTGTAGATATAGGAGAAAATACAAAAGACGCGTCTGATGATTATAAAAATATAAACGAAGAACTGCGGCTATATGGCAAGGGGCTTGCAAGAAAACCCAGAATAGTAGCGGCA
>JAFGKX010000077.1 GCA_016928375.1 Candidatus Omnitrophota bacterium
CAGCCAGTTCGTGCTTATTTAACTTTAGGTATTTATCGAATATTTTTTTATCTTTTATTGCTATTTCGCGAAGCGGCGTTTTATTTAACCGGAATATGTCTGTAACCCCGGGATAACTTTGCGCAATTTTAGGCAGAATCTTTTTCATGCCGGGTTTATTCAGCGCGCCAAACAGATAATGCGCATATTTTTTAAACTCCGCGGTATTTGATTTTTCTTTTACGAGGGGGCAGTTTGCGTCAACGGCTAAAAATATTTTTTCATCTTTTTGGTTTATAAGAAAAGGGTAGAGTTCGCATTCAAAAGGACGGGATGAGTATATTTTACATTTATTTTTTTCAGGATTAAGAAACGAGCATATGAATTCACTCTGAGCGGGGTTTGGGTTTTTGAGGAGCTTGATTCCTTTGACTGCCCAGATGCCGTTTTTTTCGTGATAGCGGCAGCAACCATCGCATTTAAGGCAAGTTTCCGAGCCTGCAAATTTTTTCAGCTTACGCATAAGCAACGCAGTTTTTACCCGAACGCTTGGCCTCGTACAATGCCTTGTCCGCAGCCTCTATAAGCAGCGTCTTTTCCTGGGCGTGAGCTGGGTATGCCGCAACGCCAAGGCTTATGGTTGTTTTGAGCTTACCCTGCTTGCTTGGATACTCATAAGCCTCAACCTGTTCGCGGATTCTTTCAGCTATAACAAGCGCTTCTTTAAGCGCCGTTTCAGGCAGTATAACCGCAAATTCTTCGCCGCCGTAACGGGCGACTATATCTATCTCTCTTACGTTCTGCCTGAATATTTTTGCTGTCTCCATAAGAATAATATCGCCCTGCTGATGCCCATAAGTATCGTTAAAGTTTTTAAAATTGTCTATATCCGATATTATCAATGATAACGGGCGTTTAAACCTGCTGCTTCTTGCGAGTTCTTCATCAAGCCTCTGCTGGAGATACCTGTGTATCCTCAGCTGGGTAAGCCCGTCGGTAATTGCCATATGATAAAGCCTTGCGTTATGTATCGTTATAGCTGCCTGTCCGGCAAGAGCAGACAACACCTCTACATCTTCCTGGTTAAATTTGCCGCCTCTTTTCTTGTTTGTAAGATTTATAACGCCTATAGATTCATCATTCGCTATCAAAGGCATGCAGATTATGGATTCTACGTAGGACTTTGTAGATTTTTGAAACCTGTCGTCATTTTTTACATTATTCACAAGCATATATTTCTTTGAAATAGCTACCCTGCCTGCAATGCCTTCGCCTAATTTTATCCTGGTGCATTCCATAAGGCCTTTGTTTATTTTAAGCTCTATGTCCGGCGGCACGCCTCTTGCGGCGTGTACTACAAGTTCGTCGGTGGTGGTATCCAAAAGCATAAGCGAGGCCTTCTGCGCCCCTACGGTATCTCTTGCTTTATCCAGTATGAATAAAAGCATTTTTTTCAGGTCTGTGCTGAAATTTAGCGCGCGGCTTACGCTATAAAGCACGGCGAGGCTTTTCATCTTTTTAGCAAGGTCCTTGGATGCGCGCTCTTTTTGTTCATCCAGCATTGCAGTTTCAAGCGCTATTGCCGCCTGATTGCACATCTGCAATATAAAGCTCAATTCCGTTTCCTGATATATGCCGCCGTCTTTTTTCATGCCTAAGGTCAAAACACCTATAAGGCTCTTTTTTACTATCAACGGCACCCATACCTGGGATTTAATGCGGCCAAGGTTCCATTTTTTGATTACAGACTCAAACCTGTGGTTTCCGAAAGAGTCGATTATTGGAAAAGGTTCACCGCTGTTTAGAACCTGCCAGAACAGGCCTTCTTCTTTTTTGAATTTGATTTCTCCGATTACTTCAGGGTCAAGCCCTATGGCTTTTATGCATTTGAAGGATTCATCTTTAGTATCATATAAAAATAACGCGCAGTTTGCCGCCTCGCTTGCTTCGTAAACACTTGATAGGAATACATGGCTTAATTGGTCTATTTTCTGGATAGAAAGCAGCGACCTGCCTATTTTGGAAATAGTCAAAAAATCAAAGACCTGCTGCTCAAGCTTCGCTATTGTCTCCGGCTTCATTTTAGGCGGCGCATCCCCGTCAAGAACCTCGTATGAATCACGCGGCAGCTTAGACAAATGAGCGCTGTTTAAAGATATGATTATTTTTTCTTTTTTTGGCATATTATTATATAAAATTTTATAGTTATAGCATTAACTTTAAATGATTTTATCTGTGGTGTCAAGGGGATTTTTAGTATACGCCTTCGGCTTCTTCCAGAAGCGTCAGGTATTTTTGATATGCTTTTTCATCCGAGATCCAGTCAAATACTATGCCGCAGCTGTCATGCCCATAATCTTTTATCCATACCATTTTGCCTATTGCAATTATAGAGGTTTTCGCGTTGCCCAATATAAATTCTATCAAAAACCGAACTTTTCCGCACAGAGACCTTTCAAGGTTTATTTTAGCGCCTATATAGCTTACGTTTTCCAGTGTTCCGGTGCCTTTTTCCACAACGGTGCCTGCAGGGTCTGTAACTATATAGCTTGCCTTTGCATCAGCATTAAACCTTTTATATCTTCGCCTATCCTCAACCATCACTGCCTCCGGTATTTAAACCTTTTTAAAAGTACTACCTTAACCATATAACTATACCACAAAATTCTAAAAAGTCAAGGGGCAGGCTTAGATAAATTTTTCCATATCCTGAGCAGGCGGGCAGGTAAACGAGACCCTGTTTTTTGTCACAGGGTGAGTAAATTCCAGGGATTTCGCATGTAAAGCAACTCTTTTGAACTTAAGATCGAAGTCTTTTCTGAACGCATAAACACTTTCTCCTACAAGAGGGTGCCCTATTTTTTTAAAATGTATTCTTATCTGGTTAGTCCTTCCCGTAACAGGCTCAACTTCCAATACTGTAAACGCGCCGCGGCGTTCCAGGACTTTGTATTTTGTCACGGCAAACTCTTCCCTATTCTTGTTTCTATTGAAGATACTGCCTTTTATCACGCCTGAATCATTTTTAATTATACCGTGCGCAACCGCGAGATATGACTTTTTAATATTCCTTTTTTTGAATTCATCCATCATTATTTTCTGAATATTTTTTCCTTTTGCATAAAGTATGATACCTGAAGTTTCCCTGTCTATCCTATGGCACGGATAGGCATTTACCTCAATGCCGCGGCTGTCAAGTTCCCGGTTTAAAAGGTTGGTGAGGGTATTTTTTTCGTTTTTAGGCGTGGGTATAACAAGTATATTTGCCGGTTTATCCACAACCATGACCCAGTCGTCTTCAAAAATTATTTTATATTTCAATATAG
>JAFGKX010000078.1 GCA_016928375.1 Candidatus Omnitrophota bacterium
AAAAAAATGCGCGTAAAAACTTTAAAGCCAAAACAGGACAATTCTAAATCGTTAAAAACAGGACATTTTAAAATCTGGTTGACAAAAAGCGCAGAACGATATTGACTTTTATTTTTTTTGCTATATAATATAACACTTAATTATAGTAAAGGATATATAATATATGAATGAACCGACTCTTATTTTGATTAAACCGGACGGGTTGGTAAAATCTCTGACGGGAAACGTATTAACGCGGCTGTCCGAGACAAAGCTCGAAATAGTGGCAGCCAAGATGGTAAAAGTGTCCGATGCCCTTGCGCGGGAGCATTACGAAAGCCTTAAAGATAAGCCGTTTTTTGGAGAATTGATAAAATACCTCAAAGGTGAACTGCACAACAGGTGCAAGGTAATGGCGATGGTTTATTACGGCGAAGGCGCTATCGCGAAAGTGCGCGAAATAGCTGGCGTGACGAACCCGGAAGAGGCGAATTCAGTAAGTATACGCGGCCAATACGGGAGGATTACGACAAAAGGCGTTTATGAAAACGTAATTCATGCTTCAAGCAACCTCCAGGATGCGCAGCGGGAAATAAAACTCTGGTTTAGGCCGGATGAAATAATTGTCGATCTTTATCCTACCAAAAAAGTATCCAAAAACACAGACGAAAAAGTATGGGCATAAACAATTCAAAGCCTTTGTCCGGCGCCAGACAGGCGAAATATAACATTCACAAATAATCAAGGAGTAAAAATTGTTAACAAGCATGACAGGTTTTGGCAAGGGCGAAGCGAAAAACCGCTACGCGAAAGTTTGTATAGAAATAAAAAGCTTAAACCATAAATATTTTGATATGATGGCAAGGCTTCCCGTCGGATTTTATGTGTTTGAGGACAGAATTAAATCGGGGATTCAGAAACAAATAAGCCGCGGCAGGATTAATATTGCCCTGGAATACGAAGATTTCACAAAGAGCGGAGCGAATGCGTGCGTAGATATGCCCGCCGCGCGCAGGTATACGCAGCTCTTGAGGGAACTTAAAAAATCCCTTAACATAGCAGGCGATGTTACCTTGCAGCAGATAATGTCTTTACCCGGCATACTAGTTTATAAACAGGCAAAATCCGGCGTAGAACATGTATGGCCGCTTATAAAACAAGCGCTTGATAACGCAATAAGGCATCTTATGGTATCAAAACACGAAGAAGGTAAAATCCTGAAAAAACAACTTGTTTCTGTAAGCAGCGAAATCGCAAAATCCATCAAATCCATAAAACGTTTTTCGGAAGAACTTAAAAAACAATACAAAAATAAACTGGCAGGAAACATAAAAGCGTTAACAGGCAACAAAAAAGTATATAATCCCGAAAGGCTTGAAGAAGAGGCCGCGATATTTATAAGAAACGGCGACATAGCAGAAGAGATATGCAGAATAGAGGCCCATATAAAGGCATTCAAAAAAGCATTGTCGAACCAAAAAGAACTGGGCAGGCACCTGGATTTTATTGCGCAGGAACTTTCCCGGGAGGCGAACACAATAGGTGCTAAGGCCAACAGTTTTAAGATCGCAAAAGAGACCATAAAGATAAAAAGTATGGTCGAAAAAATAAGGGAGCAAACCCAGAATGTCGAGTGAGAAAAAATCCCCGCTGGTTAACATTGGTTTTAATAATGCTGTAGCAAAAGATAAAATAGTAGCAGTAGTATCGGCAAATGCTGCGCCAGCCAAGAGAATGAAACTCGTCGCGCAAAAAGAAAACCGCCTCATCGATGCGACTAATGGCAGGCGCACCAATGCTGTTATTGTAACAGCAAGCAATCATATTATTTTATCCAGCATGCAGCCTCAAACCATATCGCAGAGGTTTTAACGGTGCGCAAAAAAGGGATTATTTTTGTAATCTCAGCCCCGTCCGGCAGCGGCAAGACAACCTTGTACAACAATCTCCTTGCGCGCGTAAAAGGCATAGCGCGTTCGGTATCCTGCACGACGCGAGCACCCCGGAAAGGGGAAATAGACGGAGCTGATTATCATTTTATTTCAACGAAAAAGTTTAATGAATTATTGGAGAAAGGAGAATTTATAGAGCACGCCCGCGTATTCGGCAATTTTTACGGCACGCCGGCATCGCCGCTTAAAAAGGCAATAAACAACGGCAGCAACATACTTTTAAGCATTGATGTAAAGGGCGCAATGCAGATAAAGAAAATGTTTAAAGATGACAGTGTGTTGATTTTTATATTGCCGCCGTCTTTTAAAGAGCTTGAGGAGAGGCTTAAAAAAAGGCGTACGGATTCAAAGCAGGAGATACAAAAAAGATTAAGGATAGCAAGGCAGGAATTATCATATTTAAATAAATACGATTATGCGATAGTAAACAACAAGCTGGATAACGCTGTTTCGCAGCTTTTGGCTGTTGTAACGGCCCGACACAACAAAACAAGAAAGTGACGAATATGCTGACAATAAGAACCAAAGAAATTTTCGAAAAAGTGCCAAGTATTTATAAATTAGTTATATTGGCTTCGCGCCGCTGCATCGATATAAACGAAGGCTCCCCGAAACTTATATCGACAAAACTGGAAAAACCGCTGCAGATAGCGCTGGAAGAAATAAAACAAGGCAAAGTTACCTTTAGAATAAAAGGCGAGTAATGAAAAAGCAAATACTGCTGGGTGTTAGCGCCAGCATAGCCGCTTATAAAGCTTGCGAGATAATAAACAGGCTCAGGAAAGAAGGCCTGGATGTAACGGTCTGCTTAAGCAGAGACGCCGGGCATTTTATTACGCCGCTTACGCTGCAGACACTTTCCGGCAACAAAGTATTTTGCGGTATGTTCGAGGAAATCTCCGGTTACGACCCCATGCATATAAAATTAGCCCAAAAGGCAGATTTGTTTTTGATAGCGCCGGCTACGGCAGACTGTATTTCTAAAATAGCAAGCGGCATATGCGATGATGCGGTAACTGCCACAGCAGCGTCTACGAAGGCGCCCATACTTATGGCGCCGGCCATGAATGAGAACATGTACAACAACAAAATTATACAGGACAATATCGGGAAGTTGAAAAACATAGGAATTAAGTTTATCGGGCCTAAAAAAGGAAGGCTTGCCTGCGGAAAAGAAGGCGTGGGGCACATAGCTGATGTTGAGGAGATAGTAAAGGAAGTGAAAAAGGCAGTTATTAAATGAACCCAGCCCCTTCTACATTCAATAAATTGTATAATAGCAGAAAGGGCCGGGTGAAACAGCCCATGCGCGTTCTCGTTACGGCGGGCCCAACCAGAGAGTTTATAGACCCGGTAAGGTTTATATCCAATTTATCCACAGGCAATATGGGTTATGCGTTGGCGAAAACTGCGGCAAAAAGAGGGCACAAAACCGTTCTTGTGTCCGGCCCGGTCAATATTATCCCGAAAAAAAATATTAAAATAATAAAAGTCAATTCCTGCGGCGACATGTTTAAAGCGGTGAAACAGCACTTTGATAATTCAGACTGCCTGGTCATGGCTGCAGCGGTATCGGATTTCAGGCCGCGGCAAGTAGGTGCTCATAAATTGAAAAAGGATAAAGTCCTTGCCGACGGGAAAATTAATCTTGTCCAAAACCCGGATATATTATTGTGGGCAGGCAGGCATAAAAAAGCAAAAGTGCTGGCAGGTTTTTGTATGGAAACGCAAAACCTTCTTAAGCAGGCGCGCAGGAAATTAAAAACAAAAAACGCGGATATAATAGCAGCGAATAAAATAAGCAGACACAACCCGGCCTTTGGCAGTAAACCGACGACGATTTACATAGTAGACAAGGCAGGCAATACCGAAAAAATAGGGCCTAAAAGTAAGGATAAAATCGCCTCGATTTTGCTTGATAAGATAGAAACCCTATGGTATAAAAAATCAATTTCTGCGGCGTGGTAGCCAAGTGGTAAGGCAACGGTCTGCAAAACCGTTATTCACCGGTTCAAATCCGGTCCACGCCTCCACGTATGTTCGGGCGGTTAGCTCAGTTGGTTAGAGCGCTACGTTGACATCGTAGAGGTCACAAGTTCGAGTCTTGTACCGCCCA
>JAFGKX010000079.1 GCA_016928375.1 Candidatus Omnitrophota bacterium
CCCTTACGCCGGTTAATTCTGGCGTAAGGGGTTATTTTTTACAGATAATATACCGGGGCGAACAAAATTTTTGTTTTACCCTTTTTCATAATCCCCCAGTAGTCTTTTGTAAGTACTATCGCATGGTTTGGATTAAACGAACCCATGAAGCTTACAATGCTTTTTGACAGTTTCTCCTGTGTAAAAGGGGAATATTTTATCTCGATAGGTATAATATTATTTTCTGCATGCAGAATAAAGTCTACTTCAGCCCCTGCCTTTGTTCTCCAGAAATTTATTTTGTTCATGCTTTCATATAATTCATTAAGCCTTATAAAACAAGCATTTTCGATAATTGCCCCGGCATCAGAACGTTTTTCCAGCGCGTTCATATTCTCCATCAGATTATTTCTGAAACCCATATCCAAAAAGTATATTTTAGGGTTTTTAGAAAGTTCCTTCTGCCTATTTTTAAAAAACGGTTTTATCTGCCTGATGATAAAAGTTTCTTCCAGCATAGCAATATGTTTTTTAAGGCTGCGGTATTCAAGATTTGATGAACGGCTTAAGTTTTGATACACGGTAATATTGCCTATCTGCGTAGCTAAATACTGAGATAGCAGGAATAGATTTTTTTCGGTTGCTAACTCCAGAAGAGTTTTAATATCCTTTAATATGTAATTATTGTAAATATCCGAAAGTATTTTTTTACGTTCTATGTCAGTTTTTGCCAACGTTACGGCAGGATATCCTCCCCATGTTGCGTACCCTTCATATTCACGCAAGAGTTCTCCATAAAACAGATCCTTGCCGCGCTTTATACCAGCGTGTTTGCCTGTAAACATATAAGCAGATACCTTTTTGTAATTTTCGTCATAAACAGCCCATAGCCTTTTATCGAACACGCTTAAATATTCTCTGAAGCTGAAAGGGAATAAATTAAAATTTAGTATCCTGCCGACCATGTATTTTCCTACGTTGGCTTTTATGTCAAGAGATGATGAACCTGTAATTATAATTTTTATGCCCTTTAACGTATCATATATTAGCTTTAATTTTTGCCCGCCGCCTTGCGCGTATTGAAATTCATCTATCATAAGATAAAACTTTTGCCCGGTGTCTTTAGGCATAAATGATTTGACAAATAGGACAGGATCCCTTTCAAATTCCATAAGCAATTTCCTGTCTTCAAAGGTAATGCCTTGTATTAGGTGCTTTTTAACCTTTAGCTCATTAACCAGATATTCTTTTAAAATTCCTAGGAAAACGGTTTTGCCGGACTGCCGCGGCCCGATTATCGAGATGAATTCATTCCTTTTTATGAATAGTTTTATTCTATCCAACAAGTCTCTTTGTATGATCATTTAAAACCTCACTTTTTATGCATAAAATGCAATTATAGTATAACTATTATTGCAGGGAATGTCAAGTTTTTTATGCGATATTTTACATTGCATTTGGACAGGATTTTTGGTATAATTTGTGTCCTTTTATATACTAAATATAACAATAGGAAGCAAAGTCCCTCGCTAATAGCAAGTCCTCATATTTATTCGGACTTTAGTAGTGCTCGTCCCTCATATTTAATTGGGGACGAGTCCCGAACGGATGTGAGGGGCTCGGGACAATTTTTGCTTCGCCCCTCGTTAACTGAAAATGAGGGCAAACTCGGGACGAAGTCCCGAATGGAATGAGGGACTTCGCAAAAATTGGAGACTACAATGGTAAAAATCAAGAAGGCGTTGATAAGCGTATATGATAAAACCGGCCTTTCTGAATTTGTGAAAGGTTTAAAAGAACTCGGGATAGAGATTATATCTACAGGCGGAACAGCTGAATTTATAAAATCGCAGGGCGTAGCAGTAAAGAGCATGTCGGATTTGACGGGTTTTCCTGAAATTTTGGATGGGCGCGTAAAAACACTGCACCCTAAAGTACACGGAGCGCTTTTGTCTTTGCGCGAAAGCCACGCGCATATGCAGGAGGCGAGGCAGCATGGCATAGAGATGATAGACATGGTCGTGGTAAACCTGTATCCTTTTATGGAGGTAATTAAAAAGCCGGGCGCAGGAATAGAAGAGGTGCTCGAAAACATAGATATAGGCGGGCCTGCGATGATCCGCTCTTCTGCGAAAAATTACCGTTCCGTAGCCGTTGTATCCGGGCCTGGGCAGTATAATAACGTGCTTAATGAAATGAAAACCCGTCGCGGCCTTGTATCGGATGAGACTCTTTCAATGTTAGCTGTCGAGGCATTTAAAGTTACATCCGAATATGATAAGGCTGTAAATGAGTATCTTAGAGTAAAAATATTACCCAAACAAAGCGTAGAACATAAAGTTGAAACAATAGAACAGAAGACAGAAATAGCAGGCCCGGCGCCGGAAAAAGAAACACCGGCTTCTATTATTCCGCCTCAGGTTTCAATGCCCCAGCCTGCCGTACCCCAGCCTGCGGCTTCTGCAGCTGCGCCATCAATTTTCCCTGAAATATTTAATATCAGCCTAAAGAAATCCGAGGACTTAAGATACGGGGAAAACCCTCACCAGAACGCAGCTTTTTATAAATACGCCGATTCTAAAGAACCATCAGCTGCATCCGCAAAACAATTACACGGAAAACCGTTATCTTTTAACAATATACTGGACCTGGACGCGGCATTGGAAATCGTAAAAGAATTTGACAAGCCCGCAGCCAGTATAATAAAACACACAAACCCATGCGGCGCAGCTTTTGCGGATACGCTTGCCAGGGCTTATGCCGATGCCCTTGAATGCGATAGAATGTCTGCTTACGGAAGCATAGTAGGATTAAACAGGCCTGTGGATATAAATACAGCAGAGGCTATTCTCTCATCAGGTTTTGTAGAATGCATAATTGCCCCCGGATACGAATCAGCTGTGCTTGAAAAGCTTAGAACTAAACCCAATATGCGTATCCTGGAAGCATCTGTTTTGACTGAAAAAAGAGACGCTGCCGAATACTCGGTAAAAAAAGTTATAGGCGGGCTTCTTATTCAGGAAAGAGACCTGAAGGACCTGGATAGGGCACAATTACGCATAGTTACAAAGAAGAAGCCCCAGGCCGACGAGGTTGAATCGCTTTTATTTGCCTGGAAAATCGTAAAATACGTAAAATCGAACGCGATTGTACTTGCAAAAAATACAAAAACAACCGGTATGGGCGCAGGGCAAATGAGCAGGGTTGATTCGGTATATATAGCTGCTTATAAAGCCGGTAAATCTGCGAAAGGCAGTGTTCTCGCCTCCGATGCTTTTTTCCCGAAAGCGGATGGCGTAGAAATGGCTGCGAGAAACGGCATTACAGCCATAATACAACCAGGAGGCTCAAAGGCCGACGAAGAAGTAATCGCCGTCGCCGATAGATATGGGCTTTCCATGGTATTCACAGGCATGCGTCATTTTAGGCACTAAAAAGCACATGAATTATTCGCAAGCTATAAAATATCTGAATTCTTTTCAGAACCTGGAAAAAAAACCATTTTTTGATTACAAGAAATCGTTTAGGTTAAAAAGGTTTTATAAGCTATGCGATATAATAGGGCATCCCCAGGATAGTTTTAAATCCATTCTTATTGCAGGCACTAAAGGCAAAGGCTCTACTTGCGCTATGCTGCATTCTATTCTGACTGAGGCAGGGTATAAAACAGGCCTTTACACCTCGCCGCACCTTATCGATGTGCGCGAGAGGATAAAATTAAACAAAACCGCTGTAAGCAAAAAAGAATTTTCATGGCTTATGAGCGAAATAAAAGATGCAATTACGTATGCAAACCCTGAGTATGCGTTGTATTATAAGGACATTACATTTTTTGAGATTCTGACCGCCGCGGCATTTTTATATTTTTCAAAAAAGAAAATCGATTTTGCCGTGCTGGAAGTGGGTTTAGGCGGAAGGCTCGACGCTACAAACGTTGCCTGCCCTCTGGTGTCCGGCATAACATCCATAAGTTATGATCATACTGATTTTTTAGGTACTACATTGAGAAGCATAGCGAAAGAAAAATCAGGAATAATAAAAGAAAACTCTTTTGTTGTAAGCGCTCCGCAAGACAGCCCCGCCGGAAATGTTATAGAAAACATATCCTGCAGGCAGAACAGTAAATTATTTATCATCGGCAAAGATATTAAATACAAATGCGCATCCGTAAACTTTCATGGCACTACTTTTGATTATGAAGGCAGCTATGCTAATTATAAAAATATAAAAATTCCTTTAACAGGCGCCCATCAGGCGCAGAATGCGGCAGTTGCCCTGGCAATAGTGGAGGTATTAAAAGATTATTATTATTATCCTATAAGCAAAAAAAATATCATCAAAGGGCTCAAAAAAACAAAATGGCCGGGCAGATTTCAGATGTTGCATAAAAATCCGTATATAATAGTTGATGGCGCACACAATAAAAGTTCTGCCGAGGCGCTTAAGCGGGCAATAAGAGATGTTAATGGAAAAGAAAAAATAGATACCCTTATTTTCGGCTGTTCCGTGGACAAGGATATAACAGGCACAGGAAGCGCTTTATGCGCAATGGCTAAAAATGTTATTTTTACAAAATCCTCTTCTCCGAGGGCAGCAGACCCGGCCACACTCCTGAAGCTTCTTTCCGGGCATTGCTGCAATTCAGTTATAGCCGATACCTCAAAAAAAGCGCTTATTCTTGCAAAAAAACTCACGCCGCATAACGGCATAATGCTCATTGCCGGTTCATTATTTTTAGCCGGAGATATGATTAAAATCCAAAAACATGTCAAATAATTTAAAAGATACGATTTGCGCTATTTCGACCCCTGTCGGCGAGGCGGGTATAGGCATAGTGCGCTTAAGCGGTTCAAAGGCCCTAAAAATAGCGGATAGGATATTTTTGCCCGGAAACGGTAAAAAACCATCAAAGATGAGCGGGTATATGCTGCATTACGGACATATAGCGCAGCCATCATCCGGCAAATCCAAGGCGGAAGTTATCGACGAGGTATTGCTTGCTGTAATGCGCGCGCCAAAAAGTTACACAAAAGAAGATGTGGTTGAAATAAATGCTCACGGCGGAATAGCATGCCTTAAGAAGATATTGAGCCTTGTTGTTAAAAAAGGCGCCCGCCTGGCCCAACCGGGCGAATTTACAAAAAGGGCATTTTTAAACGGCAGGCTTGACCTGTCGCAGGCAGAAGCTGTTTTAGATATGATAAACGCGAAGACCGAGGACAGCTTAAGGGCAGCTGCTTTGCAGCTTGAAGGCGTATTATCAAAGGCAGTAAAAGGCATAAGGGGCAGTATACTTGAAATACACGCGGATATAGAAGCATTGCTGGATTTTCCGGATGAAGAGCTGGATATCGCTGAAAAAAATAACATCAGGTCAAAATTAAACAGGATAATCTCTGCGCTGAAACAACTTCTGAAAGAAAGCGCCGGGGGCAGGATTTTGCGTGAAGGCATAACCTGCGTTATATGCGGCAAGCCCAATGTCGGAAAATCCACGATTATGAATAGGCTTTTAAAGCAGGAGCGGGTTATTGTAACTGCTGTGGCAGGTACAACCAGAGACGCAATAGAGGAGACAGTGAACCTCAACGGCATTGCGTTGAAGATAGTGGATACGGCAGGCATTGTAGAACCTGAGGATGAACCGTCGAAGGCAGGTATTCTGCTAAGCAGAAAATATATAGATAACGCAGATTTGATATTGTTGGTTATAGACGCAGGCTCCGGGCTTAAAAAAGAAGACCTGGAGATTATAAACAGCATAGCATCAAAGAAGGCGCTGGTAGCGTTGAACAAAATAGACCTTACCGCAAAAATAAAACCACAGGATATAAAGAAATACCTTGCCGGTAAAAAAATCGTAAAAATTTCCGCTAAAAAAAATATAGGCATCAGGGAGCTGGAAAACGCTATCCGTAGTATGGTGTGGTCAGGCGGGGTTTCATCCGCATCACACGCTATGATTACGAATGTAAGGCAC
Source organism: Candidatus Omnitrophota bacterium (assembly GCA_016928375.1). Taxonomy (GTDB): domain Bacteria; phylum Omnitrophota; class Gorgyraeia; order JABMRG01; family JAFGKX01; genus JAFGKX01. Next base: position 5,960 of record JAFGKX010000079.1, read on the forward strand.
GAGGCAGCGGCAAAACAGGCGCTACGCGCGCTTGAAGAAGCGGTAAAAGGTATAAATACAGGCGCAGGTGAAATTACAGCGCTGTCTTTAAAGCAGGCAGGCGATGCATTAGGGCTTATAACCGGAGAAGTTCTAGACGATGATTTGCTGGACAGAATATTTTCAAAATTTTGTATCGGTAAGTGACGAAAGCGAGGCAGGAAATGGATAAGAAAAAAATAGAAAAAGCGGTAAAGGACATATTGCAGGCAATAGGCGATGACCCCCAACGCCCGGATTTAAAGGAAACTCCCCGGCGCGTTGCCGAGATGTATGAGGAGATATTTGACGGCATAAAGAAAGAGCCCAAGAAGGAACTGGAGGTCATACTCGGAGAAAAGCATAATGAAATAGTATTAATAAAAGACATTCCCGTTTATTCCACATGTGAACACCACATGCTGCCATTCGTAGGCAAGGCGCACGTTGCCTATATACCAAAAAATGGCAGGGTTACGGGCTTAAGTAAGCTGGTAAGAGTTGTGGAGATACTTTCCAGGAGGCTGCAGGTGCAGGAAAGGCTTACTACGCAGGCAGCGGATATAATAATGGAGAAACTCAACCCCCTGGGGGTCCTGGTTGTCATAGAGGCAGAGCACCTTTGTATGTCTATGCGAGGCGTTAAAAAACCCGGAACTTTAACTACTACAAGCGCGGTAAGGGGCATATTTAAGGAAAATTCAAAAACGCGCACTGAA
>JAFGKX010000080.1 GCA_016928375.1 Candidatus Omnitrophota bacterium
CGAAGCAGCTTTTAAAGAAAATAAAAAATGCCGGCGCGATATTTTTAGGGGATTACTCGCCTGTCGCGGTAGGGGATTATATTGCGGGCCCCAGCCACGTCCTCCCCACAGGCGGAACAGCGAGATTTTTTTCCGGGCTTAATGTATCGGATTTCTTAAAAAGCACGCATGTTATTTCTTATTCGAAAAAAGCGCTGGAAGGATGTATTAAGGATATAGAAAAAATAGCCTCTCTGGAAGGGCTTACCAGGCACATCGAATCAGCGAAGGAGAGGTTTAGGTAGCTAAACAATGATAAGAATATTTGCAATAATAGTGGCGATAGCGCTGATGGTGGATTTTGCATACTCGCCTCCGCTTGCCGCTCGCAAAAAGAATTCTTCGCCTTCGGCGAAGGGCGCTTTTTGCTCGCTGTGTCAAAAATTGCTCCCTTATCGCCATTGCGGAAGTCGCAATTTTGTGACAGTCGCTCCGGCTTCGTATGCAAAATCCATAAGCAGGCAGTTTGCATTACGACCAATTGCAACTCTTGATACTGAGGAAGCAATGTTATTAGATGCGCTTGAACGTTCGCTAAATGGCCTCCTGGACTGGGGCGTTATGCAAGAAACACAAGAATGACCTAAGGGGAGATGCCCTACGGCTTTAGAAATACGAGAGCTATCTGATATGGTTGAAGCCATAGGTCATTTTCTCTGTGATAGAGGATATAGACTTGGTTTTTTAATGGATCAACGCTGTGAATCCAGCGACCCTTGCCGTCGTTTGAATTTTTATTTCTTTGGAAACAAAGGGTTTTTAGGTAATTGCATTGCTATTGATATAGGGAGAGACGGCGTGATAAAAGAAATAAGGTTGTTAATGTCTAAAGATATAGGGTTAGGTTGGTCTAAGAATGCTATTAGCGTAATGGGCGGCTTAAGACTTAGCAGCTTGTGCATAACGGATTTGTTAACTATTTTAGATAATTCGGGTTTATTATCTTTGGACAATTCCGGAAGGCCAGCTTTACACCACAGCGTAGAATTAAGTCGAATACTAGCTCAATGCGCCTAAAGTAGTTGTTGTAACCAATAGTTGGAGGTGGCATGGCAAGAAAGACAAAAATAAGAAGAAAAACGAAAGAAACGGATATCTCCGTTGAATTAAATTTGGACGGAAAAGGAAAAGCGAATATTAAGACAGGCATAGGATTTTTAAACCACATGCTTGAGCTTTTCGCTTATCATGGATTATTTGACCTGAATCTTATAGTGAAAAAAAGCGATCTTGATGTAGACATGCATCACACCAACGAAGACATAGGTATTTGCCTGGGAGAGGCGTTTAAAAAAGCTTTAGGTGCGAAAAAAGGAATAAATCGTTTTGGCGCAAGCTTTGTTCCTATGGATGAAGCATTGGCAAAGGCAAGGGTGGTGGCTGATATATCATCAAGGCCTTCCCTGCATTTTACGGCACCAAAAGGATTAAAAGGCGATTTATATGATTTAAACGCAGCTAAACATTTTTTTAATTCATTCGCATCGGCATCAGGAATAAATATGCATATCGATATATTAAAAGGCGGAGATTTTCATCATGCGTTGGAGGCGGTGTTTAAAGTATTCGGCAGGGCGCTGTGCGAAGCAACTAGGATAGAACCGCGCAGAAAAGGCAAAACCCCGTCAACAAAGGGAAAGCTATGATAATACTGCCGGCAATAGATATAAGGATGGGCAGGGTTGTGCGTCTTTTGCAGGGCGATTTTACCAAAGAAACTGTATATTCTGGAGACCCTGTTAATATGGCGAAAAAATGGGAAAAAGACGGCGCAGCCATGCTGCACATAGTTGATTTAGACGGCGCCTATCTGGGAAAATTGAAAAATCTGCCTATTATAAAAGAATTGGTTTCAGCGATAAAGATTCCGGTTGAACTGGGCGGCGGTTTAAGAACCGAGGGCGAGGTTGACAACGCCATATCCTGCGGAATAAAAAAAGTAGTTATAGGCACCAGGGCGTATACGGATGAAAATTTTATAAAAAAGCTGGTTAGGAAATACCGCGACGCGGTTATTGTTGCCGTCGATGCGGCAGGCGGTGAAATTATTTCCGAGGGATGGAAAAGGCAGACCTCCATCAAAGCGAAAGATTTCATAGAAAAACTATGCGGCTTTGGCATAGAAACCGTTATATATACGGATATACTGAAAGACGGGACAATGAAAAGCCCGAATATGGATTCGATAAAAGAAATACTGGATAGTACTACCTGCAGGGTAATTATATCGGGTGGGATATCTTGTCTCGATGATATAAAAAATCTCGTGGCGCTGAACAGAAAAAATCTCGCCGGCGTTATAGTAGGCAAGGCATTGTATGAGGGCGTGTTTACGCTACAGGAAGCTAATAAAATAGTATAAAATAGTCATTGCGAGCGAACGAAGCGAGCGAAGTAATCTTATATTAGAGATTGCTTCGCCGCTCCTTCGGAACTCCTCGTAATGACATGTTGGAGGTAAGATGAGCTGGAAAGAACATTTACATTTTAACGAGACAGGGCTTATGCCCGCAGTTATACAGGATTACAAGAATAACGATGTGCTTATGGTCGCGTATATGAACGAAGAAGCGCTGCAGAAAACACTCGATACAGGCAAGGTGCATTTCTATTCCCGTTCAAGAAAAAGCCTGTGGTTAAAAGGCGAAAAATCAGGCCACTTCCAGGTTTTAAAAGAAATGTATGTGGACTGCGATATGGATTGCCTGCTTATAAAAGTGGAACAGAAAGGCGACGCCGCCTGCCACACCGGATATAGAAGTTGTTTTCACAGGCGCGTTGTTAATGATGATATTAAAGTTGTAGGTAAAAGGATATTTGACCCCAATGAGGTTTATAAAAAATAAAATGTATTTTCCGGATAAAAAAGAATTTACTAAAAAGGCAAAGACGGCGAATCTAATTCCTGTCTATAAAGAAATATCTGCTGATTTTCTTACGCCTTTGTCTGCTTACAAAAAGATAAGTTCGAAAAACTCCTTCCTTCTTGAATCTGTTGAGGGTGAAGAAAGGATAGCCAGGTATTCTTTCTTAGGCTCTGACCCTTCGCATATTATATTAATAAAAGGCAAAAGAATCGATATTAAAAGTAAGGCCGGCAAAAAAGTTATTTATGAAAATAATCCGTTCGATTACTTGAAAACGTTTATGAAAAATCATAAAGCTTCCAGGACAGAAGGCCTGCCGCGGTTTTTCGGCGGATTGGTAGGCTATATCGGCTATGACTGCATACGATATTTTGAGGATATTCCAGATACGTGTAAAGATGACTTAAAATTTCACGATGCGGTTTTGATGCTGACGGATACGATATTGATATTCGACCACGTAAAACACAAAGTAAAGATAGTTTCCAATACATATATCAAATCAAAATCAAAAAAGCATATTATATCGCAGTATAATAAATCGCTCGGCAAGATAGACGCTATAATAAAAAAACTGACCAGGCCCATAAAAGAGCCTGTGGCCGAGATAACAAAAGAACAGGCACTACCGGCAATAAAATCCAATTTCAAAAAAAGCGATTTTAAAAAAGCCGTAACAAAAATAAAAGATTATATCAAAAAAGGCGATATTATACAGGCAGTGCCTTCGCAGAGGTTCGAAACGCCTTTTAACGGCAATGCCCTTAATATTTACAGGGCATTACGTTCCATAAACCCGTCGCCGTATATGTTTTATCTTTCATTCGGTAAATTAAAGATAGCAGGTTCTTCTCCTGAAGTTATGGTGAGGTCCGAAGGCGGCGTAGTTACCATAAGGCCTATCGCAGGTACAAGAAAACGCGGCAGGAACGAGGATGAGGATAAAGTTTTAATGAAAGACCTTTTATCGGACCCAAAAGAGCGCGCGGAGCATTTGATGCTTGTAGATTTAGCGAGAAACGATCTTGGCAGGATATGTAAAACCGGCACAGTAAAGGTGGATGAGTTTATGATAATAGAAAAATATTCACAGGTTATGCATATCGTAAGTAATTGCAGCGGAGCTTTAAAAAAAGATAAGGATTCATTCGATGTGCTTGGCGCCTGTTTTCCCGCGGGAACAGTAACCGGGGCCCCTAAGATAAGGGCAATGGAGATTATAGATGAACTGGAAAAAACCAAAAGAGGCGCTTATGCCGGATGCGTCGGGTATTTTTCCTTTTCCGGGAACATGGATACAGGTATAACAATAAGAACGGTTCTGGTAAAAAATAACAAGGCATATGTGCAGGCCGGCGCCGGAATAGTCGCGGATTCTGTGCCGGAGAATGAATACAGAGAGACGCAAAATAAGGCAAAGGCTATGATTAAGGCGATAGCTATGGCAAAGGCAGGTGCTGATAAATGATATTGGTAATCGATAATTATGATTCATTCACATATAACCTGGTTCAGTATCTGGGTGAATTAAACCAAAGCGTCGTTGTTTACCGCAATGACAAAATCGACATAGATGCGATCGAAAGGCTTAATCCTGATTATATAGTTGTATCTCCCGGGCCCGGGGACCCTAAGACAGCGGGTATATCCAATGACGCAATAAGGTATTTTAAAGGAAAGATACCGATTTTGGGGGTATGCCTGGGGCATCAGTGTGTTGCGTATTGCTTCGGTGGAAAAATAATCGCGGCAAAAAAACTTATGCATGGAAAAACGTCTTTTATTTATCACAACAAAAAGACCATATTCAAAAATATAAAAAATCCATTTGAAGCCACAAGGTATCATTCTCTGGTGGTAGACAAAAAAAGTATGCCCAAAGGCCTGGAAATAATCGCGAGCACGAAAGACACGGAGATAATGGCAATAAAACACAGGCAATATCCTATATGGGGAGTTCAGTTTCATCCGGAATCCATTCTGACGAAAGACGGAAAAAGGATATTAAAAAATTTTCTGGAGCAAAACACGTGATAAAAGAAGCGATAACCAAAATTACCGCTCATAAGGACTTAACGCGCAGTGAAATGTCTCTGGCTTTCGAAGAAATTATGAAAGGCGAGGCTGAACCTGCGCAGATAGCCGCGTTTATTATTGCGCTTAGGATTAAAGGCGAGACAACGGATGAGATTACTGCCGCAGCCGGGATTATGCGTAAATTTGCAGAAAAAATAAACATAGGCGAAGGCCCGGTTGTCGATACATGCGGTACAGGCGGAAGCGGTATAAATACTTTTAATATATCCACCGCAGCTGCTTTTGTGGCCGCAGGATGCGGCGTAAAAGTAGCTAAACACGGCAACCGCTCAGCTTCAAGTGCATGTGGGAGCGCGGATGTGCTGGAAGCGCTTGGCGTAAATTTAAATTTAACTCCTGCGCAGGTTGAAAAATGCATAAATGAAATAGGCATAGGATTTTTATACGCGCCGTTATTTCATTTAGCTATGAAATACGCAGCCGGAGTGCGAAAGGCAATAGGCATAAGGACCATATTCAATATCCTGGGGCCTCTGGCAAATCCCGCAAATGCCACCTGCCAGGTGCTTGGCGTGTATGAGAAAAAATTGACAAAGATTATGGCAGAGGTATTGAATAACCTGGGGGTAAAAAGGGCATTTGTCGTGCACGGCTTAGAAGGGCTTGATGAAATTTCCATAACAGGCCCGACTCAGGTTTCGGAAGTTATCAACAAGAAAGTAAAAACTTATATAATAAAACCCGAAAAATTCGGGCTTAAGAGAGCGCGGCTCAAGGATATAGAAGGCGCCGGAGTAAAAGAAAATGCCGCTATGGTATTATCGGTATTAAACGGGGAAACGGGCCCGAAGAGAGATGTTGTGGTGCTGAATGCCGCATACGCGGTTTACGCAGCAGAAAAAGCAGGCTCTGTAAAAGAAGCGGTAAAAAAAGCGGAAAATTCCATAGGCTCGGGCGCTGCGCTGGCAAAACTTAATCAGCTGATAAAATTCAGCAACGGCAGGTAACTAAAATATTATGCTTGCAAAAATAATAGAAGAAAAAGAAAAACAAATAGCGGACGCTAAAAAAGCCTTTTCTCGGCAGGAGATTATCGATAAATGCGCAAGCCTGTCTAACAGCAGGCATGATTTCAAACATGCTGTATCGAAGCACGGAGACATAAATCTTATTGCTGAGATAAAAAAGGCATCTCCGAGCCGGGGTGTTATTAGAGAGGATTTTAATCCGCAGGAAATAGCCAAAATTTATCAGTTCGCGGGCGCATCCGCCATATCGGTACTGACAGAGGAAAAATATTTTTTAGGTTCTTTGGATTATATAAATAAGATAAAACAGGTATGCACGCTGCCGATATTGCGCAAGGATTTTATAATAGACGAATATCAGATATACGAATCGCGCTATTTCGGAGCCGACGCTATTCTTCTTATTGCGGATATCTTGTCTATAGATGAAATACGGCAATTTATGGAAATAGCAGCTGCGCTTGCAATAGACTGCCTCCTTGAAGTTCATAACGAAGAGGACCTTAGCAAAGCGATAAATTCCGGCGCAGGCATCATAGGCATAAACAACAGAGACCTGCATACATTTAAATTAAGCCTAAAGACATCGGAGAATATTATACCGCTTATACCCAAGGACAGAGTAATTGTTGTCGAAAGCGGCATAAAATCCAACGCAGATGCCATGTATTTTAAAAGCCTTGGGGCTAACGCGGTTTTGATAGGAGAGGCATTTATGGATGAGGCGGATATCGCGAAAAAAGTAAAAGAGGTCCTGGGCAAATGACAGTGAAGGCAAAAATTTGCGGCATAACGAATCTTGAGGATGCAAAGGCAGCCGTTGATTCGGGTGCCGATATGCTGGGTTTTGTGTTTTATAAAAAAAGCCCAAGATTCATAGCGCCTGAAAAAGCGTTGAAAATTATAGATAAGCTGCCGGACGCAGTAGAAAAGGTGGCGGTGTTTGTCGATGAGGCAGAGACAAATGTAAAAGATATCATAAGCAGGGTGGCGGGCGGCGTTGATATTTTGCAGTTTCATGGCTCAGAAACCGCGGATTATTGCAGAAAGTTTGATAAAAAAATAATAAAAGTCGCAAGGATTAAGGATAAAAATTCCATAGATGGCTTTGAAAGCTATAAGGTGGATTTTTTTCTGTTGGATTCTTTTAAAGAAGGCGCCTTCGGCGGCACAGGCAAAAATTTCGACTGGAAACTGGCGAATGATTTTAAAAAACTTTATAATGTTCCGGTAATATTATCGGGTGGTTTAACCTGCAGCAATGTGAAAGAGGCAATAGAAAAAGTCAGGCCCTATGCGATAGATGTATCAAGCGGAGTTGAGGCCTATCCGGGCAAAAAAGATGCGCGATTAGTTAAGGAATTTATTAAGAAAGTAAAAGAAGTCCCTCGCTAATGCTAAATCCTCGCACCTGCTCGGATTTTAGTGATGCTCGGGACAATTTTAACGAAGTTAAAATTGGAGGCAAAAAATGAAAAATTTATTTAAGACGACGTTTCTTTTGACATTGCTTACGCTTTTGCTCGTATGGATAGGCGCGGCACTAGGCGGAAGGCAGGGGATGATTATAGCGTTCTGTTTTGCGCTTGTACTTAATTTTTTAAGCTATTGGTTTTCGGATAAAATAGCGCTTGCGATATACAGGGCAAAGCCGGCGCCTGAGGCTAAATTCGCGCATCTTTATAAAATGGTCAGTGAATTATCAAGCGCCGCAAAAATACCAATGCCCAAAGTGTATATTATACCTGTGGATGCCCCTAATGCTTTTGCCATGGGAAGAAACCCCAAACATGCCGCAGTGGCTGTGACGGAAGGCATTTTAAGGATACTATCGGAAGATGAATTGCGCGGAGTAATTGCGCATGAACTGGCGCATGTTAAAAACAGGGATACGCTTATACAGACAGTTGTTGCCACAATAGCCGGAGCAATATCGATGATTGCGTATATGGCAAGGTGGGCGCTTATTTTTGGAACCGGCTCAAGGGGCCGCCGCGGCGGATCAGGTAATGCAATAGGTGTATTGGTAATGACAATAATCGCCCCGATAATAGCCATGCTTATTCAGCTTGCTATATCGCGTGCGCGTGAATACCAGGCTGATGAAAGCGGCGCTAAGATATCCCATTCGCCTATGTCGCTTGCTCAGGCGCTAAAGAAGCTTACGCTTGCTTCACAGAGAGTCCCGATGCCTATTACAAATACGAGCACTGCGCATCTTTTTATAGTAAATCCCTTAAGCGGCGCAGGAATGATGAAATTATTCAGTACGCATCCTCCGATGGAAGAGAGGATAGCGCGGCTTGAGAAGATGTCACAAAATGGATAAGGTTTTTAATTATATAAGCCGGCGCAGGGAAGAAGCCATACAGCTTGTCAGGAGCCTTGTGTCTATCCGTACCGTAAATCCGCCCGGGGAAAATTACGAAAAAATTATAAATTTGTTGGATAAAAAATGCAGACAGGCAGGCCTTGCAACTAAAAGAATGCCTGTTCCCGGAGCAAAAGGGCGCGTATGCCTTCTGGCTGACTGGAACATAGGCGCGAAAAAAACCCTGCATATAAATGGCCATTATGATGTTGTACCATGCGCAGGCGGCTGGCACTCACAGCCTTTTAAACCTTTTTTAAGCGATGGTAAAATATACGGCAGAGGCACCGAAGACATGAAAGGCGGTATTGCGTGCTATATCATGGCTGTTTCTGCGTTGAAAAAATATAAGATACTGCCTAAATGCAATTTACAATTTTCGTTTACGCCGGATGAAGAAACCGGCGGCTCAACAGGATTCGGCTATCTTGTGAAAAAAGGTCTTATAAAAGCGGATTACGGAATAGGCGAAGGCTATTCGGGGGCTTATGTATCATGCGGCAATAAAGGTGTTATTTGGCTGAATGTGGAAATAAAAGGAAGGCCTGCTCATGGCTCAAGTCCTTATAAAGGAGTAAATTCCTTCGAAGGAATGGTCGCTGCTTCAAATGAGCTCATAAAACTGAATGAAAAAATCTCAAAACGCAAAACTTCATACATGACACAGGATGAAAAAGACCGGCTTGCGACAATGGTATTAGGCGGCGCGGCATGGGGCCCCGAGAAGGTGAATATTGTGCCTGCCTGCGCCGGATTTAGTATCGACAGAAGGTTTCTGCCGGAAGAAAATATAAATAATGTTAAAAAAGAAATATTTGAATCTATAAATAAAGTAAAAAGAAAAATAAAAGGCCTGAAGATAAATATAAAAATTTTAAATGAACAGGATTCGGCAGTTTCAAAAACAAACCCTGCTTTTTTTGGCTGTTTCAGAAAAGGCATAAAAGAAGTGTTGAATAAAGACGCGAAATTTGCCATAATGGCAGGCGCTACGGACATGAGGTTTTTGATGGCAAAAGGGACACCTTGCCTCGGATACGCGCCGCAAGGCGAAGGCCGCTGGCATGCGGATGATGAATATGTGAGTGTTAAAAGTTTAATAGATACGACAAAAGTATTTGCGTATATGTTCGAAAATTTCGGAGAATAAAATGTTGCCCAATAAAAAAGGTTATTTTGATGTATTCGGCGGAAAATTCATTCCGGAAACTCTGACGACTGCTTTACAAGGCCTGGAAAAAGAATACAAAACCGCCAGAAAAGATAAAGTTTTTAAAGATAAGCTGAATTATTATCTGCGTGAATACGCTGGACGCCCTACTTCGCTGTATTTTGCCGAGAATTTAACAGCGATGTGGAATAAGGCGAAGATATATCTTAAGCGCGAAGACCTGCTGCATACCGGCGCGCATAAAATCAACAATACCCTGGGCCAGGGGCTCTTGACAAAGAGAATGAAAAAACCGCGCGTAATCGCGGAGACAGGCGCAGGCCAGCATGGCGTCGCGACAGCCACTGTGGCTGCGATGTTCAGCTTAAAATGCGACGTGTATATGGGCACCGATGATATCAAGCGCCAG
>JAFGKX010000081.1 GCA_016928375.1 Candidatus Omnitrophota bacterium
CGCCCCATCTTGTCTTTGCTATCGCCCGGTCTCCATGCGTCGCAACAAAAAATACATCGGGATTATCTAAAAAATGGCCTATTAAAGGGTCTATAAAATCCTGCTCTGTTTTTATATCATTATTCAACAATACAATAATATCATCGTTAATCGTTTCTGCTATTTTATTAAAAGAGCAATACACTTTATTCTCTTTGGCAATATATATATTTATCTCGGGAAATTCATTTTTCAGCAATTGGACGCTATCGTCCGTGCTTTTATTGTCTAAAACAGTAACAATGCAGTTGTGCTTGCTTTTTTTAGCGGCATCGATAACGCTGGGAAGATATTTTTTCAGCAAATCTCTTCCGTTATAATTCAATATAATTATATTTACCTTCATCTACTATTCTATTTCCTTAAAACGCTTATTATACTCTTCTTCTGTCCTTTTACTGTTTATAACGCGGTATATTTTAATAAACATAAGTGCTGTGCCCAATATAGCATATGCAATAATTATTAATGCCATTATTTTAGCATTTTTGAGATTGGACACTAAAAGCAGGATTATCAATATAGAAAATATATTCAGCATCTTAGGAAACAAAAACAAAGAATAAGCCCTACTGAATATCCACACCTTTAACCCGGTATTTGAGGATGGTATGGTATATGCATTTGTCAGCACCTGAAAACTTTTCTTTTTGGTTATCCTGGATAAAAAGGCGGTGGATTTACAATCCGAGACAAGCCTCACGAATAAAACGCTCGTCATAAGAAAAAATCCCGCTATTATTACTTTTAGATCAGGGTCTAGTTTAAAAATAGCTATGCTAAAACCAAAAATGATAAGCATGTGCACAAGATGATGATTTATGTTATCGAAGAACAATCCTGATAAAGATAATTTATCCTCCGCATTGTCAATATACCTATGATACCTTGCTACTTCACCGTCTGATGTATCAAAAAGATACCAAAGCTGCATAAATATCAGCGCAAGCAAAAATCCGATATAATTGCTTATGATAAAACATAAAAATGCCAGCACGCCGCAAAGCATGCTAAGCACGGTAATGGTATTGGCGCTTATTTTTAACCGCAAAAAAATCATTGTCAGAAAAATAGAGATCTTTCGCACGATAAACTTCCTGTACATAGGATCGCTTATGGCTTTTTTGGATTGCGCTATCACGCGAAATTCTTCGAAAGTGAATTTTCTGTTGCCTATTTTTACATCCATATTAACCTGCCTTTTGGCTGACAGCCCTGTATTTCAGCCATTCATTTGCCATATTCATGATCCAGCGCAAATTTATATAAATAATGTGATAATAAAAAGGATAAGCTAATTTATTGAATAATATGCATATCAAAACAAAATGTATCCGAAGGTCCATATCATCCATATATGATATGATTGTTTTGAATATCCTTATTATGCTAAGCTTCCCCGAAGATGAGGCGGCAATGACTTCCCAGGAATTTTTTTGATCAGTATCATATAATTTTTTAAGTACTATGGTGTAATTGAATATATAATCCGCGAATATAAAAATAAGGCCGTAGATCAAATATAAATTAGTATTATTGGCCACAGATAAGCGATAGGATATGGAAATAAATATCAAGAGCCACACGATCATCCCTGTCATTGTATCAAGGTAAGCGCCGAAACTTGACTGAAGCTTCTTTAAACGCGCAAGATACCCGTCTACATGATCCAGCAAAACGCATAACCAGTATAAAACCGCTGCCAAAATACAATTATGCAAACCCTCAAACAATAAAAAATACGCCCCTAAAATACCGCACGCAAAGCTAACCATGGTTACCTGATTCGGTGTAATAGAGAACCATGACAAAAATACTGCTATTTTCTGTGCCCACGGCCTTATATAATATCTGCTTATAGGATAAAGAGTGTCTTTGTTTATTTCACTTTCCGCGTATTCGATATCTTTTTTGGACGCAAGCTGCCATTTTATAGAAAATCTATATTCCGCGCGGTTCTTTGTCATATTATAGATATTTTTTGTATCAAGCACGAGGCCATATGCTTTTGTGCTGTTGTCATCTAACTGCGTAATAACCTGCGCGTTATTTATTCCCAATTTTTTAAAATATATTGTAAATTCATCTTCAAAACCCTTTAAGGAAAGTATATATATTTTTCCTGCGTTCAGGCGGCTCACCTGTTTCATCAATCTTTCTATTACAAGCTCACCTGAAATAGAATACAATGCAACGGGCTTATTATCTATGCTTGAATCCGCCAGAATCAGGACTTTTTCATATTTCGACATATTATTTTTCTCCTGTCAGTATTACAAATTTCATATCAATAAGGCAATCTTTATCTGTAATGACCATATTGTAATCTTTTTTGCCTTCATCATCCAGGTTGATGTGCATTGCGTATATTTTATCCTTCGTATGCTGGGGGAGCCCGCTATTATCAAGCCAGTTTTTTATACTTGAGCGCCTGTTCCAGTGAATATGCTTATGGATCTTTTTAAATCCCCCTTTTTTCATAAGAGAGGCCATATCATTTTCCATAAAAGTGAGCCTTTCCTCTTTAAGCTTGAACATATTTATATAAAAATCTTTTACATGTTCCGTGGGAGGCACACCTTCGGAAAATACCATAAGCCCGCCTTTTTTAAGCACCCTGCGGCATTCTTTCATCGCCTCTTTAGTATCTTTCAATATATGGTGAAAAACCATCCTTGCGGTTACTTTGGAAAATGCGCCTGTTTTATATTTCAGGTCTTTGGCATCCATAAGCAGGAATTCTTCATTTGCCACTTTGTTGTTTTCCGCCTGGGCCAGCATATCGCTAGATATGTCTATGCCTATCACTTTCGAAACATGAGGGCATATGGTATGCGCAATGATTCCCGTGCCTGTGCCTATGTCGATAACAGTATCTTTATTCTTAAACAAGCCCGCATCAAGAAACGCGTGAAGGTAGCCGCTTTTTGTTGCCCATTCCAATTGTTTATAATGTTGAGCGCGCTTTTTCCAGAACTTTTCTCTTTGATTGTGCATGATTTAATTCACCTTAAGTTTTAGCGATTGTTTAACTGCCTTAAATATTATATTTATTATATTTGTTTCTTTGTTAATATAAAAAATCAACGGCAGGGACGCAAGTATAAAAAAACTAAGCTGAACGATAAGTTTTATCAAGATCGATAAATGCTGTGTAAAATAAATGCAGGCAAATAGCGCCAGGCAGATATAAACAAACGGCACTAATAGGCCGAATACGAATTTTATACTGTTTTTTAAGCTACTAAAATGCTTCATAGTGTAAATAAACATAATAAAAAAGCTGAAACAGGATGTGATCGATGTGCCCAGCGCCACTCCGTTTATACCCATACCCATTTTTATAAAAATATAGTTTAAAACAATATTCAATATGATCGCGACCGATGTTAGGGGAATAAGCATGACCTGCTTATTTAAGGTTATCAAAAAATCTCCCGTCTGAAAACAGCATGCTTCAAAGAACGTAGCCGCAAGCAGTATCTGCAGCGCCGTAACTCCCGATACGTATTTCGGCATAACTGTCCCGACAAACGAAGGCATTATTAAAAAAAGAAACCCTAAAAACGGCGCCATTAAATACGCGTTGGCTCTTGCCGGCACTAAAATAAATTTTTTGACATTATGGACATCTTCTTTGGCGCCGTACATTTGCTGCATATAAGGTATTGTCACAATAGCCAGATTATTTGTAATGCCGTAGGCATAGCTTCTGACCATAAGCGCTACGCTATAATAACCCACAAATAAAATACCGAACATCTTTGCTATCATTATTCTGTCTATACTTCTTAAAAATGTTATAAGCAGCCCATTTAAAAAAATCGGAAAGCCATATGTTATCAGCGCTTTTATCCTTTTAAAATCAAATTTAAGCTCGACTTTATATTTAGTCTGCCAATGCACGAACATGGTGTTCAGGATCTGTATGACCGGCAAAGCGAAATAAAAACCATATAATTTGAACTGCTTTACCAGCAAAAACACAAAGATCAAATTAAGCACTCCGTCGAAGATAAGGGCTTTTGAAAGGACATTGAAATTACCATATGCCCTTAGCATTACGGTATAAAATGCATAGGATCTTTGGACTATTATGTATATCGCCAGCACAAGAAGGCCTATTACTATTTCAGCTGGATATTTATTCCATGAAAATAACGCAACAACAACAAGAAGAAGCCCTGTAATAATGGAGATTAAAAAAATAAAACTAAAAGCCGCGTTCTTCACCTCCCGCTCGCTTACAGCATCTTTTTTCCCTATAAAGAAAGGTATCTGATAGGATGCCGCGCTGCTTACCCCAAGAGGAAGATAGCTCAAATAACCCTGCACTACCTGTAAAATATTCCATACGCCCATATAATAAGGACCTAAAAAATTACGCAACGCAACCGATGTCACAAAACCGATTGCTTGCGTAATATATTGCGCGACCGAATACTTGGTCACGTTTTTTACTATATTTTCTTTAACAGTGCTTGTGCTCATTTTTTAATACTCTTAGCTAATAATTCAGCTAATGTAAAATCCGTCATATCATCTATATCAATAGATCTTTCTTTGGGCATTACATAAGCAAGTGTCTTTGCGGGGTAAAGAGTTTTTTCCTTTAATAATGCTTTGACCCTGTAAACATATATTGTGCCATTAGGCATATAAACAGTCGGTAAATCCTGCCTTCTAAGAAACTTGCGTGATTTTTTTATAAAACCGGTGATAAAACCGCCTCTTTGAATCTTCTTCATCCAGTACGGATTCTCTGAAGCTTCACACATGCTTATAACCGCACTTGCTTTATTATTGCTAATCAACATTTTTAAGGCGCGTTCTATGTCATCAGAGCTTCTTAAGGGGGATGTGGGCTGAAGCAATATTATTATATCCGGAAGGCATGTTTCCATTGTTCTTAAAAAATGCATGACCACATCTATGGTTGGGGTATTATCTTTTGCTAAATTTTTCGGCCTTAAGAAAGGTATTTCAGCGCTGTATCTTTTCGCTATTTGCGCTATTTTTTTATCATCCGTAGACACAACTATCCTGTCTATGCATTTTACCTTTTTTGCTTCTTGTATGGTCCATGCGATTAAGGGCTTACCCGAAAACATCTTGATATTTTTCCCGGGGATGCCTTTACTTTTGCCTCTGGCTGGTATTATTGCCAGGATATTTTTATTATTCACCATTTTATATAATAAACCCTTCTATGTGCTTTTTATATTCTTCCCATTGCCCTGTATCCATATACGATTTTTCCGATATAGGATAGACTCCGACCTTTTCATTATTCTTTAATAGTTTTCCTATTAAATCCGTCATATCAAAATGCTTATTTTTAGGTATAAAGTTTACAGCTTCTTTGGATAATACATAAACTCCGGTATTTACAGTAAAATCGAATTCCGGTTTTTCCTGTATGCTCTTTATCCTGCCATGCTTTTCAAAGTGCAGTATGCCATATGGAATCTTGTAGTGCTGAATAGAACCTACCACTGTAAGCAGATTCTTATTTTTTCTATGAAATTCCAACAAATCCTCATAATCCGCATTAACTATAATATCGCAATTAGAAACAATGAAAGTATCTTCTATTCTATTCGGCAGAAGCTTCAAACTTCCTGCTGTGCCCAAATACTCATTTTCTTTTATATAATTTATAGCATAGGGTTTAGCAGTGCTCTCAAAATATACTTTTACCATTTCGCCTTTATGATTAAGCGTGACATAGAA
>JAFGKX010000082.1 GCA_016928375.1 Candidatus Omnitrophota bacterium
AACTTAGAGTTTATATATTTAAAGCTTGCGTATAAAGCCTATCTTGTTGACAAGGTAGGCTTTTTAATTTATAATAAGAATTTCTTAGTATAAATATATGAGGCGCTTTCCTCCTGCAAAGTACTTCTTCCTGCTGGAAAGTGTCTCAAGTATGAGTGTTTTAAACACGAAGGAGTCGTTACGATGTTAAAAGTCATTGTCTGCGGGGCAACAGGATATACAGGCGTTGAGATAATAAAGCTGCTTTTAAAGCATCCTGAGGTAAAGATAGCAGGTATGTCCGCTAAGATAGATAAACCTGTTAAGATGTCGGATGAGTTTCCGGAGCTTAAAGGCATTTTCGATGAAGTTGTGGAAGATAAAAGCATCCAGGACCTGCTTAAGATAGATGCGGATCTGGTGTTTTTGGCTCTGCCGCATACGGTATCTATGGAATTCGCGCCGCATTTCCTGAAAAAAGGAATGAAGGTGATAGATTTAAGCGCTGATTTCCGATTAGATGATTTGTCTGTATATGAGAAATCTTATAAGCATAAGCATTCGTTCAAGGAATATATAGGCACGGCTGTATATGGATTACCGGAACTTTACAAAGATAAAATAAAGAAAACAAAGCTTTTGGCAAACCCGGGGTGTTTTCCCACGGCATCCATACTTTCCCTGGCGCCTCTTATGGATAAAATAGGCCAGGCAATAAGCGATGTGATAATAGACGCGAAAACAGGCGTAACCGGAGCCGGAAGAAAAGCAGCATTGGCATTTCATTTTTCGGAATTATCGGATAATATGTGGGCATACAAAGTGGGCGCGCATCAGCATGCGCCGGAAATAAACCAGGAATTAAGCAAGGCAGCTAAAAAGAACATAACCGCGTTATTTGTACCGCATCTGTCTCCTATGAAGAGGGGTATACTTGCTACGGTCTATGTAAGCATGAATAAAAAAAATGATTTTGCCTGCGCGGATATCATAAAATGGTACAAGGCATTTTATAAAAACGCGCCTTTTGTAAGAATTTATGAAGAAGGCACTTTGCCTAAAATATCCGGTGTATTGAACAGTAATTTCTGCGACATAGGCATAGCAAAGGCAGGAGAAAAAATAGTTATAATAAGCTGCATAGATAATCTGCTTAAAGGCGCGGCAGGCCAGGCAGTGCAAAATATGAATATTATGTGCGGATTCAAAGAAGAGGCAGGTTTATTGTGAATTTGCCCAAAGGTTTTATCGCATCCGGAGTTGCCTCGGGCGTAAAAAAGAACAGGCCTGATTTAGGCCTTGTGCTTTCAGAAAAAGATTCTGTATGCGCGGGATTTTTTACTTCGAACAAGGTAAAGGCTGCCTCGCTTTTATTGACAAAAGCTTTGATATCCAGGCCTTTTCACAGGGCGGTTATCATGAACTCAGGATGCGCGAACTGTCTTACGGGAAAAGCAGGGCTCTCGGATGCCGGGCAAATAACCAAAGAAGCAGCCCGTCTTATGGGCATAAAACAGGAGAAGGTACTGATATGCTCCACAGGTATTATCGGTAAAAGGCTGAACAAAGAAAAGATCATGAATTCTTTGCCGAAATTGATAACGTCCTTGTCAGCAGGCGGATTAGGAAAATTTTCCAGGTCAATAATGACTACGGATACATGGCCTAAAATCGCAAGCCGTTCTTTTAAAGTAAACGGAAAACAGGTTAAGATTACAGGCGTGGCGAAAGGCGCAGGTATGATTTCTCCGAATATGGCTACCATGCTTTGCGTTATTATGACGGACGCGGATATAAGCAAATCACTTTTAAGAAAGGCGTCAAGAGGGGCGGTATATAATTCTTTTAACTGCGTTACCGTTGACGGAGATATGAGCACGAATGATACGGTGCTTGTGCTTGCCAATGCCGCGGCAAAAGTTAAAATAAACGCGAATGCTGCTTCATATAAGCAATTTGCTAAAAATTTATCAGCAGTTGCGCTTGATCTTGCGAAGATGATAGCAAAAGACGGCGAAGGGGCCACGAAATTTATAGAGATAAGCATAAAAGGCGCAAAGACTGTTGAGCAGGCGAAAAAAGCCGCATTTGAAATAGCTAATTCAAATCTGGTTAAAACAGCTATCTATGGCAATGACCCTAATATCGGAAGGGTCGCTTCTGCCTGCGGCGCATCAGGAATAGACGTAAAGCAGGAAAAGCTGGATATATATTTTAACTCGATACAGGCAGTTAAAAAAGGCATAGCGAGAAATGTGCCAAAGTTGAGAAAGATATTTAAAGGCAAAGATATAAAAATAGAATGTAATCTGAATCTCGGGAAGAAATCACAGACAGTATATACCTGCGACCTTTCCGCGGATTACGTAAAAATAAACGCGGAGTATAATTAAAACCTAAGCGTCATTGCGAGGCGTGAAGCGCCGAAGCAATCCATAAATAAGAGATTGTTTCGCTTCGCTCGCAATGACAGGGTATAGCATAATATGGAAATAGTATTAGATAAAAAGACCATACTTTCAAAGGCAAAGTCGTACATAGACAGGTTTAAAGGAAAAATTTTTATAGTAAAATACGGCGGCAGCAACTTGGACGATAACAATGTATCACAGTCTATCCTTGAGGATATAGTCTATCTGCGCCAGCAGGGTATAGCCATAGTGCTTGTTCACGGCGGCGGCAATAACATAACAAGGTTGATGGAGAAAAAAGGGAAAAAGCCGGTTTTTATAGATGGCTTCAGGGTTACGGATGAAGAAACTGCGAACATAGTGGATGAGGCGCTGACGCAGGTGAATACGGATATTGTTAACAGGCTGAAAGCCCTCGGGATCAAAGCGGTCTCTGTTATAAGCAGGCAGCATGGGGTTATTATGGCGAAGAAGAAAAAAGATATACTCGAAGGCGATTTTACAGGAGATGTAGATTCTATAAACACGCAGCCTATAGAAGAGATGCTTAAAAAACACGTGCTCGCTGTTGTTTCTCCTGTAGGCATAGGCCAGGATAAAAAAATATATAATATCAACGCAGATTCCGCGGCAGCAGAGCTTGCGATTAATCTTGGCGCGGAAAAACTGATTTTATTGACGAATGTAAAAGGCATAATGAAAGATAATGTTAACGAAGGCAGCCTTATACCCACTGTAACGGAAAAAGAAATAGAAGATATGATAAAAACCGGGCATATAAATTCCGGCATGATACCTAAAGCCCGCGCGAGCATAAAGGCGTTGTTCGGCGGGGTAAAAAAGGTGCATGTCATAAGCGGAAAAATAAAACATTCCCTGTTAATAGAAGTGCTGACAGACGGCGGAGTAGGGACAGAGATCGTAATATAAGGATAATAAAGATAAAATGAAAAACACCAAACAGATTATGGAAAAGTACGACAAATATGTATTAAACACCTATAAAAGAATCCCTATGTCAATAGTCAAGGCCAAAGGTTCCTGGGTATGGGATGCTGAAGGAAAAAAATACCTGGATTTTTTTCCGGGCTGGGCAGTAAGCGGCCTGGGGCACTGCCATCCAAGGGTAGTGAAGGCAGTCAGGGAACAGGCGGAAAAATTACTGCACGTTTCGAATAATTATTTTTCACCGGCGCAGGCAGCTCTGGCGGAAAAAATAATACAGTCGTCATTTAAAGGCAAAGTATTTTTCGCAAACTCCGGCGCTGAAGCAAACGAGGCAGCGATAAAACTTGCCAGGGCATACGGAAACGCCGTAAAAAACAACGCGTTCGAAATAATAACCATGTTTAAGTCCTTCCACGGAAGGACACTCGCCACTATTGCCGCTACAGGGCAGGATAAAGTAAAAAAAGGCTTTGACCCGATACCTGTGGGGTTTAAGCATGTGCCGTTCAATGATATTGATGCGCTGAAAAAAGAAATTACGGATAAAACAGCAGCGATAATGTTTGAGCCCGTTCAGGGTGAAGGCGGTATCAACATAGCTACGAAAGAATATATGGCGGCTGTAAGAAAATTATGCGACGAACAAAAGATACTTCTTATACTTGATGAAGTGCAAACAGGCATGGGAAGAAGCGGAAAGATTTTTGCGTATCAACATTATGGTATAACGCCTGACGCGATGACTCTGGCGAAATCCTTAGGCGGCGGGCTTCCCATAGGCGCCTGCGTGGTAAAAGAAGAATTTACCGGATTTTTAAAACCGGGCATGCACGCGTCTACTTTCGGCGGAAGTCCCATAGTATGCGCCGCAAGCCTGGCCGTATTTGAGGCAATAGAAAAAGATAAATTGCTGGTTAACGCCAACAAAATGGGAAAATATTTTTACGGAGAACTTAAAAAATTACAAAAAAAATACCCTATCATAAAAAACATAAAACAGATGGCGCTTATGATAGGTGTTGAATTGGGCAAAGAAGGCGACGCTATTGTAAGCGAATGCCTCGCAAATAGGCTTTTGATAAACTGCACGCAGGGAAATATATTGAGGATAATGCCGGCTGTTATAGTCACAAAAAAAGAAATAAATACGGCAATAATGATTCTGGATAAAGCATTAAAGAATAATGCATAGAGGTGTGT
>JAFGKX010000083.1 GCA_016928375.1 Candidatus Omnitrophota bacterium
CACCATTGATACGGGCTACAGGTTCTATGTGGTGAGGCAGGCCCTTAAAGCCTGCGAGCGTCTTTTTTATGGAAGCAGCCGGCACTTTACATATCGACGCGCATACGGCAGCTGCAAGAAAATTTTCCACATTATGCGGCTGTTTTAATTTAAATTTTTCCGTCCCGGACAAAAACTGCGGCCTTGTGATATTCAGGTATAATTTATCGTTTTCGGCATAGGCGCCTCTTATCCTTCGCCTGCGGCTGAAAAAAAATAAATTTGAAGGCACCCTGCCTTTAAGCGCTCTCAACTCCGCATCATCATAATTTAAAACCGCGTAATTATTTTTATCCTGATACCGGTAAATCATTTTTTTTGCGGAAAAATATTCCTTAAAATCCGCGTGCCGGTCCAGGTGGTTTTGCGATACGTTCAATATCACGCAGATATAGGGCTTGAACGTTTTTATGCCCTCAAGCTGAAAAGAACTTACCTCCAATACCACGTATGAGGCCTTTGAAATTTTTTCAATCTCATCGATGAACGCATTGCCGATGTTGCCGCAAAGCACTACATTTTTGCCGGCGTCTTTAAGTATCTGCGCTATAAGGGTAGCTGTGGTGGATTTTCCGTTTGAGCCTGTTACCGCTATTATCCTGCCCGGGCAAAAACAATATGCCAGCTCTATCTCGCTTATAATTTCTATATTATACTTTTTTGCCCATTTTACTGCCGGTGAATCAGGCGGAATGCCGGGGCTGATTACTATAAGCGTGGAACTTTTAATAAAATCTTCTGTGTGCCGGCGCGTCTGCGCATTGATTCCGTTTTTTCTTAAATAACCGGCTGTTTTTTCAATTTCAGGAGAGCTGCCTGAATCGGTCGCGTAAACCAGCGCGCCTTTTGATTTTAAAAACAATGCCGCCGATTTACCGCTGGCGCCGATACCGATTACGGTTATCTTTTTATTTTTTACATCCATCATCTTAATTTCAGGGTAACAAGCGTAAACAACGAAAGCATTATAGCAATTATCCAGAATCTTACCACGATCTTTGACTCAGGCCATCCCTTCATCTGCAGATGATGATGCAGCGGCGCCATAAGGAATATGCGTTTGCGCCTGATTTTATAGGAGCCTATCTGCATCAGAACAGATACGGCCTCTGCGACAAAAATACCCCCTACAATAACCAGAAGCAGTTCTTTTTTAATACACACCGCTACTACACCTATAGCTCCGCCTAAAGCAAGCGCGCCTACATCCCCCATGAATATGGATGCCGGCGGGCCGTTAAACCATAAAAAACCTAACCCTGCGCCGACTATTGCCGCGCAGAATACCGAAAGTTCGCCTACGCCGGGTATATGCTCTATGAAAAGATAATTTGCAAAGTTAAAATTACCCGCGACATAACTTATAACCGCATAGGTCAATGCCGCAATACTGACGCAGCCTATAGCAAGGCCGTCCAGTCCGTCTGTAAGGTTAACCGCGTTTGATGCGCCGACTGTAACAAACGCGACGAATAATATATAAAATGCCCCCAGGTCTATTACCAAATTTTTAAAAAATGGCAGGCTCACGCTTGTATCTATGCTGTTATCGAGATAAATAATTACGCCTACCAATATACCCAGGATAATTTGGCCGGCAAATTTTGCGGCCATAGTCAGGCCTCTTTTATCCTTGTTGGTTAATTTTATATAGTCATCTATAAATCCTACCGCGCCCAGCCATAGAACGGCAAAGATAACCAGCAGTATATACCTGTTGGATAAATCCGCCCAGAATAAACATGATATAATAACAGAGGCCAGTATAAATATTCCGCCCATTGTCGGCGTACCGGCCTTATGTTTATGCATAGAATATATGCCTTCTACATATTGCTGGCGGACAGTCTCCCCCACCTTGAGGTTAACCAGCAATTTTATAACCAAAGGCCCCAGAACCAGGCTCATCACAAAGGCTGTGATGCTCGCGCCTATTGCCCTGAATGTTATATACCTGAAAATATTAAAGGCAAAAAATATGTGTTTTAACGGGTATAAGAAGTAATAAAGCACTGTATAAGATTCTCCATATTCATTGCGCGCGAACCCTTTACCAGAATCGTATCATTCGGCTCTTTGGTATCCAGCAGGAAGCCAAGCGCATCATCTTTGTTTTCGAAACTCCTGACAGAGGAGTGTTTCATCCCGTTCTCCAATGCCCCTTTTGCGGTATTGCGCGATAATTTTCCGACAGTAATAAGGACGTCTGCGCAGCTTTTCGATATAGCGCTGCCTATTTCATAATGAAGCCTGTCTTTATCTTTGCCTAATTCCAGCATATCGGCAGTTACCACTATTTTTCTACCGGGAAATTTAAGCGCTCCCATTGCCTCAAGCGCTGCTTTCATAGAAAGAGGGTTTGAGTTATAAGCATCGTTTATGATGTTTATGCTGCCGCAGGTTAAAATATTAAAACGCATTTTTGCGGGTTTAAAATCCGAAAGCGCGCCGCTGCAGGCTTCTATATTAATTCCAAGCGCGCGGCAGGCGCTTATCGCGGCAAGCGCATTATAAACATTGCATAATCCAAAAACAGGCAGTGTAAATTTATGCCTTTTATTTAAAACAAAATCTGTTCCATTTTTTGTAATATTTATATCTCCGGCGGCATAATCGCAATTTTTATTATTTATCGCGTAGGTAATTTTTCTTTTTCCGGTATAAGCAGATGTTAAAAACGGATCGTCTTTATTTATAACAGCATAACCGCCGTTAGCCAGGTGATTAAACAGGGATATTTTTTCCTTCAGGATGCCTTTCAGGGTTTTCAGTCCTTCGAGGTGCGATGGGCCTATATTTGTTATTATACCGATATCCGGTTTTACGATTCCGGCAAGGTAATCTATCTCTCCGGGTATGTTAGTACCCATCTCGATAACCGCGAACGCCTCTTTTCTGATTTTAAGCAAAGTAAGCGGCACGCCTATCAGATTATTTTCGGTATCCGTTGTTTTTGCTGTTTTATTTTTTTTGGATAATATGTGCGCAGCCATATCCTTTGTTGTAGTCTTTCCGTTAGAACCGGTAATGCCTATTGTGCGGATTTCAAGCTTTTGCCTGTAAAAACGGGCTATATCGCCGAGGGCCTTCTTTGTATCTTTTGTTTTAATTAGGGCCAGCTTCTTGTTTTTTTCGGAAAAATATGGAGTTTCTGCCGCAAGCAGACTCGCCTTTGGCGAGGGCCCTAATTTCGAAACAATGGCTGCGATTGCGCCTTTTTCGAACGCAATTTTTATAAAATTATGGCCGTCGAAATTGTCGCCTTTTAATGCTATGAAAAGGCTGCCTTCGGATATCGTGCGCGTATCCGTAGAAACATTTTTCACGGATAAGTCTTTATCGCCGCTTATCAATTTCCCTTGTGTAGCCTTTAAGATTTCATCTACAATAAACATCTTTATGCTATTTCTTTATTCCTAATGCCTGCCTTGCTATCTCCCTGTCATCAAAGGCAATAGTTTTATCCTTATATATTTGCGATGTTTCATGGCCTTTTCCGGCAATAAGCACTATGTCGTCTTTTTTTGCCATTTTTATCGCCTCTTTAATGGCTTTTTCCCTATCCTCTATTGCCAGATAATCTTTAAAATCAGGAAGCATGCCCTGTTTTATTTGTTCGATTATATCAATGGGGTCCTCGGAGCGCGGGTTATCGCTTGTAATGATTACAAAATCGGATAATCTGCTTGCGATCCTGCCCATACGCGGGCGTTTTGTTTTATCCCTGTCGCCTCCGCATCCGAAAACAGTTATTATCCTGCCTTTTGTCAAAACAGAAAGCGATGCCAGTACTTTTCTTAATGCGTCGTCGGTATGCGCAAAATCGACATATACATAAAAATCTCCCCGAGGGTTTACTAACTCCAGCCTTCCCGGAGGAGGATCAAATTCAGCGATAGCCTCTTTGATTTTATTTAAATCTACTCCTTCTTCCTGCGCAACGGAAACGGCCGCAAGTATATTGTAAATATTGTACCTGCCCACCAAAGAAGTGCTTATCCTTGCCTCACCCTTTGGAGTAATAAGAAAAAATTCACTGCCTTTCAAAGAAATCACTTCGTCTTTTGCGCGTATCTTCGCATTTTTATTGAAACCATAGGTAATGGTTTTCGATTTAACAGCAGGCATAAGTATTGTGCCGTATATATTGCCCATGTTTATTACGGCATAATCTTTTTCAGTAAGCCCATCGAATAGTTTCTTCTTGGAAAGAAAATATTCTTCCGGAGTCTTGTGATAATCCAGGTGTTCTTTGCTTAAATTGGTAAAAACGGCACTATGAAATTTAATCGAATCTACCCTGCCCTGGTGCAGCGAATGGCTCGACACTTCCATTACGCAATAATCTGTTTTATCATCCAGCATCTCCTTAAAAAGCGCCTGTAGTATGCCTGCGTCCGGAGTAGTATTTAACGCAGGAAATGCCCTGGAACCGGTGCTGTAATCTATTGTGCCTATTCTGCCGCATTTATAGTTTGCTTTTTTCAACAGGCTTTCTATTAAATACGCTGTCGTGGTTTTGCCGTTTGTGCCTGTTATACCTATTATTTTTAATTCGCGCGAGGGATTACCATAAAAATTGGCGCACAACGCCGCATAAGCTGCCCTTATATCTTTAAACGTTACCGTAGTTACATTGTATTTATCCTGCGGCTTTGATTCCGAGATTATGCAGATTGCGCCGTTTTCAACAGCGTCTTTTATAAATTTATTTCCGTCGAGATTATTGCCTTTTATCGCCACAAACGCAAAGCCACGGCCGACCTTTCTGGAATCGCACGTAATGCCGCTTATATCTATCTCGTCGGAACCGTCTATGCTCTCAACATTCACACCCTCTGTTATTTTTTTAAGCTGCAATGTATAAATCCTTTATTTTTTTTGTTCCTGCGGCCTGGGCGGTATTTGCAGATACCGCAGCGTTGCGTTGACTATTTCCTTAAACGCAGGCGCTGCCACAACGCCACCGAAATACACAGGATGCGGCTCATCGACCATTATACACACTACAATGGCCGGGTCTTCTATCGGGGCAAAGCCTACAAACGATGCTGTATATCGGGACTTCGAATATGCTCCGGAAGGCTCTATCTTGGCTGCTGTGCCGGTTTTACCGCCGGCGCTGTAACCTGATATTTTCGCCAAAGTGCCTGTGCCTCTTAAGATTACGCCTTCCATAAGCCCCGCGACTTTTAACGCCGTATCTTCGGATACAACTCTTCTTTTTGTCTCTGTCTTAAATTCTACTATAGATTTTCCGCTTAAGTCCACAATTTTATTAATTATTCGCGGCTTCATCAATACGCCCTTGTTGGCAACAACTGCCGCAGCACAGGCAAGCTGGATAGGGGATGATGCAACGCCATGGCCCATAGGTATAGTAGTAATTGAGGATTTGCTCCATTTGTTAGGCGGAATAACCATGCCGGATATCTCACCCGGAATATCAATGCCGGTTTTTTCCCCGAATCCGAATAATTTTATATACTTATAAAGCTTCTTATCTCCTAAAATCATGGCTGCCTTAACTGTGCCTATATTGGAAGACTGCTCTATAACCTCCCTAAAAGTAAGATTTCCGTGCGGGCGATGGTCATGCAGCACCCTGCCTCTTACCGGCCAGCTGCCATTCTCGCAATAAAATACATCATTTAAAGACACAGCCTTATCTTCAAGGCACCCTGATGCCGTTACTATTTTAAATACCGAGCCGGGCTCAAATAACGTGCATACCGATATATTCTTTCTTGCGGCAGGGGAAGATTTAAGAAAATTATTAAGATCGTAGTTCGGGCGGTTTGCTATTGCAAGTATATCATAGTTTTTAGCATCCATTACAATAGCGGTAGCTTCTTTTGCGTGATATTTTTTGTATGCCTTATCAAGGGCCTCTTCGGTAATGTACTGTATAACCTCGTCTATCGTCAGCACTACATCGTAACCGTCAATCGGAGGTATGTTCTTCTGTATAAGAGAACTTATATACCTGCCCTTTGCGTCTCTTCCTATACGTTTTTCTCCGGGAGTGCCTTTTAAATATCTGTCATAAAAAATTTCTACGCCTTCTAATCCGGTATTATCTATTCCGGCAAAACCGATTAATTGGCATGCCAGAGATTTTTCGGGGTAAAAACGCTTACTTTCATCGACAAGCCCTATCGCATCTATATTCAATGCCTTTATTTTCCCGGCAACGCTGGGAGAAACCATGCGTTTCAGCCAGACAAACTGTTTGTCCCTGGAAAGCCTTTTGTACAAAAACTCCGTGTCTTTGTTTAAAATTCCGCTGAGTTTTCTGGCTATTTCCTTTTTATTTTTTACATCCTGCGCGACGGCAAAAACAGAACTTACTTTTAAATTTATTGCCAGGGGTTTCAGGTTTCTATCGAGGATAGTGCCTCTTTTGGCAGGCTGTGGGATTGTAACATAATGCTGCCCTTTGGCGCGCTTAAGCATCTTGTTGTGCCATACAACCTGAAGATACAAAAGGCGCAGGGAAAGAAGCAGCAGGATTACCGTAAATATAACGGAAATGTTTACCAGCCGGGTTTTATAATCCTTAGTGTACATTTATATTAGAGATACAACCTTAAGGCCGGGTCAACTCTTGAGCGATAGCTTCTGTTTTAGGTGTGAATATATTTGCAAATACCTTAGCGATGCTGAATGATTTGTCATTTTTAACAACATCGTTTTTCTCTATATTACCGGGCTCTGCCTTTGCCAGCCTTATGCTATACCAGTTTTGCGGTGTATCTAGTCTTATATTATTACATGCAAGCCGTTTTGTCAAACTGTCTGATGATTTTAAACTAGCCACATTATACCGCAAGGCTTCATTATGGTCAATTAATAAACAGAGCTTATTATTATTATTATTTATACGATAGCTGTATTCTACGAGCTTTACCTGCTGATAAATATAA